>NZ_JAHZSO010000056.1:0-2581 GCF_028421345.1 Escherichia sp. S10b | reverse complement strand
TGCGTATTACCGTGAAGGAGATCGGTGAGTAACATCGATGGAGATCGGTTCGTGTCACTTTCACAGAACCGTTTTTAAATTACCTTCACTGATCTCCTTCGGTCAACGGAGATTGTATTTTCCGCATTGATTCTCCTTTAAGTTCGATCTTGATACTGCCATGAACCAGTCGATCTAGGATGGCATCCGCATGTGTGGAGTCTCCGATCATTTTGTACCAGTTTTCCACCGGCAACTGGCTCACTACGATGATTGAGCCTCGTTGGTACATCAGATCCACTATTTCCAGCAGGTCGCTACGCTGTTCTGATGAGAGAGGTTCCAGCCCCCAGTCATCCAGAAGCAGCAGATCGCTATTATTCAGCCTGGTCAAAAGTTTGCTGTATCTTCCATCAGCATGCCCCTGATAGCACTGTTCCATCAGCGCTTTAAGGCGATAATAGTAGACCTTGTATCCCTGTCGGCAGGCATTATGACCAAGTGCACATGCCAGGAACGTTTTACCGCTGCCGGTGGCCCCGGTCAGTAAAATATTTTGTTTCAGGGTTAACCAGTTTCCCTGACTGAGTGAACGGATGAGGGCCCTGTCCAGCCCTCTATTGTTACGATAATCCAGCTTTGATAACTCAGCATTAAGTCTGAACCGTGCATGTTTGATCAGACGCTCTGCCTTCCTGTTTTCACGGCAGGTTAGTTCTTCTGCTGTCAGTAATGACAGGCGTTCTTCGAAGCCCAGCTCCTGGTATGTGCCCGGTTGAGCAAGTTGCTTTTTAAGCGCATCACGGAAGCCGGTGAGTTTAAGTGCGGTCAGTTGTTCGTAAAGATGATTCATCATTGGATCCCGTATCAGTGGTAATACTCACTGCCGCGTACGTTTTCGTGTTCCATCGTGGATAACAGATCTGGTTTTGGATCCTGAACAGGTTGTTTATCCAGACCTTTTTCCAGGATCGATTTAATACCTGACAGACGCCATACCTTTGTTTCCAGAGCTCTTGCACATGCTGCATTAAGTCTGGCTTTACTGTATTTTTTATGAAGGTTCAGGAGTCCAAGGCAGAAGCGATAGCTTTGTTCCGGATGTGGACGAGAGTTCAGTATATGAAGCACATAACTATGAGTTTCACTGCCTATGTGCCCCGCCCATTCCAGAAGACGCTCTGGCGTCCAGGTGGCATGCTGTCGATGAGCTTCAGGCATGTGCTCGTTGCGGGTACTGTAGCCATAAGTACGCTTGCGCGGGTGCACAGCAACCTCCTGCCCCTGATTGAAGAGTCTTACCAGTTCTCCGGAGATCCATGCTTCCAGTTGCTGGCCTAACAGCGAACATGGAACCGAGTAGTAATGTTTGTCGATTTCCACGTGGTAATCGGCATGAACTCTGACTTTCTTCACCAGGGTGTAACTGTAACTGGCTTCAGGAAGAGGCTTCAGTGCGGGTTTATCAAGCTGGATGAAGAGTTCTGCACGTGAATAACCCAACTTCTGCATTATTTTGTTATTCAGTCTTTCCAGCAACTCCCGAATGCGCTGATTAAGCGATGCAAGGCTGTAGAAGATCTCATGCCTGATTCGGGCCATGATCCAGCGTTCAACAACCTGAACGCCAACTTCAGCTTTGGCTTTATCTTTCGGTTTACGTGGCCGCGCAGGCAAAACTGCGACATTATAATGCTCAAGCATCTGCTGGTAGGTAGGGTTAACGTCAGGATCATACTTACATGCCCTGGATGTGGCGCTTTTCAGATTGTCCGGAACAACAAGTTCAGGAACGCCACCCAACCACTGGAAGCAGCGAACATGACTCATCACCCAGTCTTCAAGCTGCTGAGACCAGGTGGCCTCTGCCCATGTGTAACTTGATGCCCCGAGAACAGCTACGATGACCTGAGCAGTTCTTATTTCTCCGGTCTCAGGGTCGGTAACGCCAACGGTAGGTCCACAGTAATCAACGAAAAGTTTTTCGCCAGCTTTATGTACCTGACGCATTGATGGTGAAGTGGTTTTGAGCCATTCACGGTACATCCGGCAGTAATGGTTATAGCTGTAAAAACCGCCTGGATTACGCTCACAGTATTCTTCCCAGAGTAGCTGCAGCGTCACGCATTTATTACGCAGTTCCCGGTGTACTGTAGCCCAGTCAGGCAGAGAGTGCTTCTTCATCTTAACCTGGGTCTGAAGGAACGCATGTTTTAGTTTTGTATCATCCCATCCTGTAGGTAAGGGCCACTGCTTTATGCCAAGTTGAGCCGCCCGATTAGCATATCTGGATACAACGGAAGGGGAGATTGCAAGACTACGACCAATTTGTCGATGGCTGAGTCCAACACCGTATTTAAGCCTAAGAATTTCTTTAAGTTTTCTCATAGAAATTGGAACTGTTGGCATAGGTATCCTTTACCGGAATGGCAAAAGATACAGATCAACACACCTGTGAAGTTCCAATAACATTGATGGAGATCACTGAATAACAAAATGAGTCAAAAGTGATCTCCATCGATGTTATTCAGCGATCTGTTCAAATGTTATTACCCGATCTCGATGGAAGTTATTGAGTGATCTCCTTTCATGAAAATACGCA
>NZ_JAHZSO010000055.1:0-7907 GCF_028421345.1 Escherichia sp. S10b | reverse complement strand
TTGATACTGTTTTTGTCATGTGAGTCACCTCTGACTGAGAGTTTACTCACTTAGCCGCGTGTCCACTATTGCTGGGTAAGATCAGTCCAGCTCCCTGTGTGAGTAAGATCAGTAGTCCAGGTCAGCCAGATGCTGAGTGCCAGACATCACAGGCATATTCGCTCCTGGACATCATAAAAGAACCTGCTGTTCAAGGCAGCTCTGTTGAACAGATAGGTTCTAAATTTAATGATTTTTGAAACAGATAATTATCCAATCCAACTTTAATACACAGATGACCAGTCAATGTCATCTGCATTCATCCATTTTACTTTTTTTGATTTCTCTAAAGGATTTTTGAAAAAATCTTTTATTACTGATAAAGTAATATCAGGAGGTAAGCAAGAACCTAAAGGGATAAATTGTTCTGTATCAGCATCGACGATGATATTCATTTTATCATCTTCATGGTTACTATACCAGCATGACACTATTCCATCAGAACTTTGTGTATAATCATAGCGCAATGAAAAATTATCACCATAATTCAAAAAAAACAAAACACACTCTCTATCATCATCTCTAAAAGTAAAATATCCTCCACATGAATCTTTATTCCAGTCATTATGAGAGAAATTCTCAAAATAATGTAAATAGTTATTCAGTGAGGCGTTGTAGTCATAGGGATGAGTAAGGAAATTAGCTTCGATTTTCATACTAAACTCCATTATTTTGGAAGTAAAACCACTTTACCATTTTTAGAATAGATTATTAACTTATCTATTCCCATTTCTTTCATTAGTAAAGGTAAATATTTTTGGCAATTAGGACATGTGTATCTATCTACATACATAGTTATCTCATTCGGAAGTTTACCACGGAATTTTTCAAATGCTCTCATTAACGAATGAGCCTCTGCGTGATAAGCAACTTGACTAACTCCTCTACCTAATTTAAGTCTGTCAACCCAATAACGACCCAAATCTTTTGCTTTATCGCTTAGTACAGATGAATTTACTCCAAAAATCTTGCGACCATTGATTTCAATATAGGCAACAGTTCCAAAACCATCACCTTGATGAGGTATATGCTCACCCAGCCTCGATAATCCTGCTTTGAGGCTACGGAACCGATCTATTATCTGCCATGGGCATGGAGCCAATCCAAGTGGATCAATAGATTCATTGGGGTTATGTACATACCGGTAAGTCTGCTCACCCCCCTGCAACCCCAGCGGGTCACTCACCAGGTACATCCCGCTCTCCGGTTCGTAATACCGGAACCGGTTATAGCACAGCCCGGATTCTGCATCCTGCCACTGTCCAGCATACAGCAGGCCGGGGTCGGCTTCCGGGTCCAGTTCCCCGCGCGGGTCCGGGTAGTCTGTGTCTGCGGGCAGGCTGAGTGCCAGCCCCCACAGGCTGGTCTGTCCCGGCCGCCAGACGGTTTTACCTTCACTGTTAAAGAGCATCAGCGGGCGGCCCGTCGGGTCGCTCACCGCGTGATTCGTCCGCGTCACCCACTGCGGGGCCACGGACGGGTGCGGCTGCCGTACCCGGCTGAACTGCTGGCTTATCAGCTCAAAGCCGTTAAACACCAGGTGCCTTACGCTGTACAGTTTATCATCGCGGTATTCCCGGATTTCCGCAATACTGTCGCCATCCCACAGGTACGTGAAGCGGATTTTCTTCCGGTCGCAGCGTTTTTCCGTCCGCCTGCCGCTGGCGTCGTGGCGGTATTCCCACTGCTCCCCCTGTGCGCTGCAATACCCGGTCAGCTGGTCCCGGCTGTCCCACCGGAACCGCTCTGTTTCCGGGCGGTAGCCGTCACGGTGTTTTGTCCGGCTGACCATCCGGCCTGCGGCGTCATAGTCATACTGCGTGTTTCCGGCCTGTTTCAGCCGGTGGCCTCCGGCATACTGGTCAGTCTCTTCACTTATCCGGTGCCTGCCCGCAGACTGCGCCTTCAGGTAGCCACAACTGTCATAGCCATAGGACTCATCGCCTTCGCCATAGCCCAGCCCGGTGCCTGAGGCTGTCACCGCCGTGACCTGGCCGTTCCGGTCCAGCCGGTATTCCCGCCGTGTTTCCCGTCCGTAATCTTCCCGGCTGGTGACAGCCGACACATTGCCCGCGCTGTCGTAACGGTACTCCCGTACCAGTGAGGGGAGCAGCCCGCCCCATGTGGTTTCCTCCGGGAAAAATCCGGCGCGCTGGGTGACAAGCTGGCTGGCTGCATTCCAGCCCTGCTCACAGGCAAAACCCCGGTTACTGTGCCGGAACACTTCACGTCCCGCCTCATCACGGCTGAACGTCAGCGTCTCATCCCCCGGCAGAATGACCTCCGTCAGTTCTCCGGCGGCGTTATAACGGTACGTGGTTTTCAGCAGGGATTCATCGGGGTGTCTGTCGCGTTCATCTTCCGGTGGCAGGATACAGCGGATAACGGTGTGTTCATCGGGGTAGTGGTATTCAATGGCCCGTCGGCCCTGAGTGGTGACATTCACCCGCCCGCGTTCGTCATAGCCGGTGCGCTGTGATGTACCGTCCGGGCTGAAGATACCCGTCAGCCTGCCGGATTTGTCATAGGCATACTGCGTTTTGCCTTCCGGCGTGATGACTTCTGCCAGGCGGCCTGCGGCGTCCCGGCTGTAGAGGATGGTTTCCTCCAGGCCGTTGACCCTGGCGGTACACAGGCCATCAGCGTCATAGCGGTAACGCCAGACCACGCCGCCCCAGTCACGCTCTTCCGTCACCCGGCCACAGTTGTCCAGAATATAACGGTATGACTCGCCCTGCGGGTTAATGACTTCTGTGAGCTGCAGCGTGTCTTTATCGTAGCGGTACTGCCAGCGGTGGCCTTCACCGTCCGTTCGCGCCACCGGCAAATCGAACGGGCCGTATTCCATTGTCCAGACAACGCCGTTACCGTCCGTGTACGCCAGCAGGTTGCCGTGGCGGTCATAGCGGAATCCTTCCGCGCCGGTTCCAGCACGTTCAATGCCGCTCAGTTTATGGTGCTGCTGCCACTGTAACCGCACTGACTGACCGCCGGGGCCGCGCATCTTCACCGGCAGGTCGTGACCACTGTATTCGGTGTGGTGTTCACGGCCCATCACGTCGGTGAGTGTTTCCGGCCGGTTGTGGTGGTCGTACTCTATGCCCAGACGCCGTTCATCCTGGCGGAATATCCCCGACAGCAGCCCCTGCGGCGTGTACGCCAGCCGGGTCTCTTCGCCCTGTGGCGACACCAGACTTACCGGCAGGCCGCGTTCATCACACTGCTGTGTCCACGTCTGCCCGGCTGGGTCGGTGATGTTGCTGAGCAGGCCGCGCTCATCATAGCGGTACAGCCACTCCGCGCCGTCTGCCGCCGTGTAACGGCTTAACTGACCGAGTGCGGCGTTGTATTCAAACTTCTCCACCCGCCCGGCAGGGGAGTGACGGGCCAGCAGGTGATGGAATTCATCCCATTCATACGTGGTGGTGCTGCCGTCCGGCGCTTCTTCCCGCAGAATATTGCCGTCAGGATCATAGTAATAACGGTGAGTGCCCTTGCCGTCCGTCACGGTGGTGCAGCCGTCACCATAGTCCAGCGTGGCGTTGTAATAGCCCTCCGCCCCGGTGACATTCACGCACCGGCCCTGTTCATCGTAGGTGAAACGGCTCCACGTCTGGTCGTTATCGGACCAGCGGATGATCCGGTCCGCAGCGTCGTACTCATAAAACAGGTGGTAGTCCAGCCGCGCATCCGCTTCTGTCAGCCGCCCCCGCGCATCCTGTTCGTAGGTCGCCAGCGTCTGTATGCCGTTATCCGTGCGGTGAATGGCTTTCAGGTAGCCGCTGGCGTGGTACGTCAGTTTAAGCCGGATCCCGTCGGTGTGACTGACACCCGTGATCCGGTACTGGCTGTCGCGCTCAAACGTGATGCGGTTGCTGGCGGTGTCGCTCATCCCGCCCAGCATGTACATCCGGTCATTGGGGCTGTGTGCCAGGCGGTCATCGCTGGTATCGTCAGTCACCGGGTGGCGCAGACGCATTCCCGGAAAGGCGTCATAAAAGAAGCGGCTGCTCAGTGCATCCCTGTCGAACAGCTCCAGATAATCATCGCGGCGGCGCAGAATGTACTGGGCGTGATACGGGTTAACCGTCGTATCACTGTCACCGTCGAAGGCAAATCTCAGCGTGGCTCCCTGGCTGATGATATCCACCCGGTTTCCCTGTTCACGCACCCAGGCGTATTCGCTCCAGGAGTCGCTCCAGCCCACGCCCGTCAGGCCATGCAGCGGCAGTACAGAACTGTGGAAACGGGTGAAGGAGAGGGGGAGGGTCTGGCCCAGGGTGAAGTCGGTACGTTCGTCGCAGTATGCGCCGGTTACCGGATCGACAGGATCTGTTACCCATCTGATGACTTTATTGGCAATACTTTTTAACGACTTACCTGTTTTCCCCAGCAACGCGCCGAGCTTTGCGCCCAGCAGCTTCCCGCTTTTCCCCAGCAGGTTTCCCAGTTTGCCGAGTCTCGCCAGATTCTTCAGTTTTCCCAGCAGTCCCGCAGGCGGCAGAAGATAGCTGGCTATCGTTATTCCCCCCAGGATCATTCTCTGCCACGGCGGGAACTCCGGCTGGATATCCAGATATGTGACCTGCTCACCGCCAATAAAGACGTCCGGCGAACCTCCCACGATCACCGCACTGCACTCCAGTTTGTCGCCCTTGCGCGCGGCAGGCTGATTGTTGATAAAGACGTTGCTGCTGCCCTGGGCTATCCTCGGTGGTTTGTTCTCCTTGTCGCAGAGCGCCGTGTCCTCACCGGCTTCCGGGAAATCCACCTCTTTTTTGATTTCGCCACGCCCGCCCACCATGGTGGCAAACTCCATTAATACCGGACCGGCGGGAAACAGAAGCGATGCGCCGGCGCTGACGCGATCCATAAAACCGGCATTGCTGTCCGTCAGGGTGATAACAGCGTTCCCCCAGGCCTTCGCCAGTGGTACTGCTTTTTCCGCTGCCGATTCAAGCAGGTCAGTGGCAATATCACCCCATGAGGGTTCCCCCTGTGGGACTTCAGGTATTGCTCCAGGTGGGGGAGGAGGGGGAAGGGTGACCGCTGCACGTGCGGCCAGCTCGCCGTTAATTTTTACGTTTTCAGAACCGGTATTGATGGCGCCGTCCGTGTCACAAAAGCTGTTTATCCATGATTCAAGCTGGTTCTGTTTCTCCTCCACATAATCACTCGCCTTATAGCTGGCATACATCAGCGCAGGCACCAGAACCAGCGCATAAGGGCCGGTGGCACAGGCGGCCATAATCAGGCAACCTTCTGCGATGGTCACTATCGCCCCCAGCACGGCCCCTGCCAGCGCCCCCAAAAAACTCTTGTGCTGAATTTCATCGCCCAGCCTGGCGGCGGGGGGGCCGGACTTTTTTGATGCCAACATCTGTGCAATGGCTTTGTCGTTGGCTGCCCGTTTCATCTGGCTGGCGACCATCGCCTGCTGTGACAGCATTCGCATTGCCAGCGTACCGCCTGCGGTCGCTCCCTGTGGCCCGCCTGGTCCTTCACTCATGTGTTATCCCTCGTTTATGTCAGCGCGGCTGGTCCTTTTGGATGTCATTCTCCGGTGGCAACGGGGTGAAGCTCTTTATCACCTCCAGCAGCATCGTCTTTTGACTGTTCTTCAGGGATAAGGAGGTGCTGAAAGTGAAGGTCAGCAGCGTATCTCCACGCCGCTGGAATACGGCTATCTGGCTAATCCGCCCCTGATTCCCCTCATCTTCCGGACCGTTCCAGGAATAATCCAGCAGCCAGGCCGGGGCCTCTGCCAGAGTGATTTCCCGGCAGGCATGTTCGGTGTACCCATCAAGTTTGCCCTGGTACAGCGCCAGCGTTTCCTGGTACAGCTCTGGTGTCAGGGTTCCCTGTGGAACGGCTTCGCGGGTAATGACCAGGTTGATGCCACTGTTATCTGTGGACACCAGGACCTGCATTGACTGATCCTGCCATTGAGACGGCAGTTGAATGTGGCCTTCATTAAAAGTGAACTGCATAAAATACTCCCTGATAATCTGAGTGAATTAGTTGATGAAAACAGAACCGCCCACGATGGTGATGCCATCCTTCGACAGCCTGATTACCGTCGATTCCCCGACCTGTAGCTGAATGCCATCCGGCGTCAGCGCAATTTTGCTTTCCTCCACGGCCAGCAAAATTTCCTTAATCGCCGTATAAGCCTGTATACCGTCGCCTTCGCCACCATTGTTTACAGCGTCAACATGCACCGAACCGGCAATCGTGCCTCTGTCCTGAAAGACATCCTCAGATAAAGACCCTTTCAGTACTCCGGTGATCTTGTGGCCTTTTTCCACCGTAAGAAGGCGGTTACCTTCCTGGATCGTGACCGTCTGGTCATTTTTTACGGTTTCGCGATGATCGTGTTTTACGGTGGTGGTACGGTCGTTGAGCACTTCGGTATCCATGTTCTTCTGCGCGTGGATGTAGACCTGTTCTCTCCCTGTCGCATCATCAAACTTCAGCTCATTAAATCCGCTGCCCATGTACGTTTTGGAGCGGATGTTCATCTGCGTCTTTGTTCCCGGCAGGCTGCCGGGGGTGCGGTTTTCCTGGTGGTAGGTGCGCCCCATAATGATCGGCTGGTCCGGATCGCCGTTGAGGAAGTCTACAATCACCTCCTGACCCACACGCGGTATCGCCAGGTGGCCAAAACCGGTGCCTGCCCACGCCTGTGCCACACGGATCCAGCACGAACTGTCTTGGTCTGCCGGGTTATAACGGTCCCAGTTGAACTTCACCCGCACGCGACCATGTTCGTCGCAGAAGATTTCCTCGCCTGCCGGTCCTGTCACGACAGCGCTCTGCGGGCCGTCGACCAGCGGTTTCAGCAACGGCTGTGGTCGCCATGTTCTGTCTGCCGGGATCACCGCAAAATGGTTCTCCAGCGCCGTCCCCGCTCCCTGCCGTCCTGGCACCGCCTGTGGCTGTTCGCCGTGCAGTTCACTTGCCACCACCTGCCATTCCCGGTTCAGGTTCGCCTGCGGATGCCCCGTCAGCACAATTCGCCGTCCCGGCCATATCTCCGGCGAGCGGCTCATTCCCCGCGCGGTTTCTGCGTTGTTTCGCCAGCCGTCCATCTGCCAGCGGGCAAAGTTCTGCCCGTGGGCGCTCTTGAAACGTCCGGGGTAGTCATACACTTCATACTGCGTGCGCTGGTAGTCCTGGTGCTGGCCTTCCTGTTCAAAACGTCCGGCCCAGCCGGGGCGTTTAAAGGTGTAGTCTTTGGTCACCACGGAAGAAGGGCGGATTTGTGCGCTGTAGCGGAACTGGCTGATGCAGAGGGTGCTCACCTCGGTACGGGTGTTCGGGTTCCATGGGATTTCAAAAGATTCGGGCAGATGGCGGACTGTGTCGCACAGCACCAGGCTCTGGTCGGTACTTTTGTAAGCATGCTCCTCATAAAAGAAGATGCCTTCCTCCGCCGCCATCCGGCACAGGAAATCGTAATCAGTCTCACCGTACTGGACACAAAACTCACGGGAAGGATGCGGCTCGCTGAACAGCGGACTCCATTCGGTCACCCCGTTTTCCTGCAACATCGTGCCGAGGATGCTTTTGATGTCCTCGTTCTGGAAGATACGGAAGTTCTGGCGCAGACCGGCACGCCACAGCGGCGGGTGCACCTTCATGCTGTACAGCATCTGGTTTTTGTCGTTCTCCCCGAGTTCAAACCAGGTCACCACGCCTTTCACCCGGCGCTGTACTTCATCGCCCTGCCATATCGTCAGGTAGGCCATTTTGTCCAGCACCTGCGCAAATTCAAGGGAGAGAAACTGCTGGCTGACCAGGGAGAGATCGAGGGAAAAGAGCGAAGAGAGTGACTGGTTCAGATGAAAGGAAACCACCGCAAAAGC
>NZ_JAHZSO010000054.1:0-1101 GCF_028421345.1 Escherichia sp. S10b | reverse complement strand
TATATCACTCAGGATCCGATTGGACTGAAGGGGGGATGGAACCTGTATGGATATCAATTGAATCCGATATCAGACATCGACCCCCTGGGTTTATCTATGTGGGAGGATGCAAAATCGGGGGCATGTACTAATGGTCTTTGCGGCACACTATCCGCTATGATAGGTCCAGATAAATTTGATTCTATAGATAGCACCGCATATGACGCCTTAAATAAAATAAATAGCCAATCTATTTGCGAAGATAAAGAGTTCGCTGGTTTAATATGTAAGGATAATAGTGGCAGATATTTCTCAACAGCACCTAACCGAGGAGAAAGAAAAGGATCATATCCATTCAATAGCCCTTGCCCTAATGGTACTGAGAAAGTATCAGCTTATCATACTCATGGTGCAGATAGTCATGGAGAATATTGGGACGAAATATTTTCAGGTAAAGATGAGAAAATAGTTAAAAGTAAAGATAACAATATCAAGTCATTTTATTTAGGTACGCCCAGTGGTAATTTTAAAGCAATAGATAACCACGGGAAGGAAATAACAAACAGAAAAGGATTACCTAATGTCTGCAGAGTTCATGGTAATATGTAAAAAAATATTGTTTAGGAACTGTGTCATTGTATCTTTGTTTGTTTTTACATACAACACATGGGCGCAGTGTAATAATAATATTAAAATAATGCGCAAGTATGAAAGTGAAGGTAAATATACCGTTAGAAATTTGGTTAAAAATAAAGCTATAGCATTGGAATTAGCTGAGATATATGTTAAGAATCGTTATGGACAGGATGCCGCAGAAGAAGAAAAACCATACGAAATCACTGAGTTAACAACAAGTTGGGTTGTTGAAGGTACCATTCACTCAGACCAAATTGCTGGTGGGGTTTTTATTATAGAAATAGGCAAAAATGATGGGAGAATTCTGAATTTTGGCCACGGAAAATAAGTATGTAAGGATAATCAAACATCGTGTGCGCTGATGGCAGAGTAGGTGGAGGACTCCAGACAGTCAAACGATAGAAAAAGATAGCCTTTATGGAGGTTCCTGCAATGTCAAATACATACCAGAAAAGAAAGGCAAGTAAAGAGTATGGTTTATATAAT
>NZ_JAHZSO010000053.1:0-956 GCF_028421345.1 Escherichia sp. S10b | reverse complement strand
ACAACGCCCGCGCCAACGGTACGGCCGCCTTCACGGATTGCGAAACGCAGACCGTCGTCCATCGCGATCGGGTGGATCAGGGTAACAACCATTTTGATGTTGTCGCCCGGCATTACCATCTCTACGCCTTCCGGCAGTTCGATGGTACCAGTCACGTCAGTAGTACGGAAGTAGAACTGCGGACGGTAGCCTTTGAAGAACGGAGTATGACGGCCGCCTTCATCTTTGGACAGAATGTACACTTCAGATTCGAACTTGGTGTGCGGCTTGATGGTGCCCGGCTTAGCCAGTACCTGACCACGTTCGATTTCTTCACGTTTGATACCACGCAGCAGAACACCTACGTTCTCACCAGCACGGCCTTCGTCCAGCAGTTTGCGGAACATTTCAACGCCAGTACAGGTAGACTTCTGAGTCTCTTTGATACCAACGATTTCAACTTCTTCACCAACTTTGATGATACCGCGTTCTACACGACCGGTAACAACGGTACCACGACCGGAGATGGAGAATACGTCTTCGATCGGCAGCAGGAACGGCTTGTCAATCGCACGCTCTGGTTCCGGAATGTAAGAATCCAGGAAGCCAGCCAGTTCCAGGATTTTCGCTTCCCACTCTGCGTCGCCTTCCAGCGCTTTCAGAGCAGAACCACGAACGATCGGAGTGTCGTCGCCCGGGAAGTCGTACTGAGACAGAAGTTCACGAACTTCCATTTCAACCAGTTCCAGCAGCTCTTCGTCATCAACCATGTCGCATTTGTTCAGGAACACGATGATGTACGGAACGCCTACCTGACGACCCAGCAGGATGTGCTCACGAGTCTGCGGCATCGGGCCGTCAGTCGCAGCAACTACCAGGATCGCGCCGTCCATCTGAGCAGCACCGGTGATCATGTTTTTAACATAGTCGGCGTGCCCCGGGCAGTCTACGTGTGCGTAGTGACGGGTCGGGGTGTC
>NZ_JAHZSO010000052.1:0-16967 GCF_028421345.1 Escherichia sp. S10b | reverse complement strand
TCCGGTCGTCAGGC
Organism: Escherichia sp. S10b; assembly: GCF_028421345.1. Taxonomy (NCBI): domain Bacteria; kingdom Pseudomonadati; phylum Pseudomonadota; class Gammaproteobacteria; order Enterobacterales; family Enterobacteriaceae; genus Escherichia; species Escherichia sp. S10b. The sequence goes on along the minus strand of NZ_JAHZSO010000052.1, from coordinate 16,953 downwards.
CCGACTCCGACAGGCAGCTGCTGGCGCACCCGCCAGTCTCCGCCGAACCCGCTGGCGCGGTTTCGGGCTGCCGCTACGGTCCGATGTCTGAAAAACCAGGCTTGCAGCGACCGTTCCGGTCGCGCCGCCCCTGTCGCGCCGGAAACGGCGCTCCCTGCACACCTGACGGTGTGTAAGGCAACTGCGCCTGATGGCGCAGCCAACCCTTCCGCCGCCACCCCTGCGGCCTGTTTCCCGCTGTGGACTTTCCGGGGGCTGGAGTAACCACATCCCGTTTCAGCAGTCCAGGGGAAGATATACCGTCCACAAAATTTTTAGCCATAAACCCGGCAAAAAATTTTGCGTCCGCCCCCGGACAGCTGCCCCGTGACGTGGTGACGGACGCCCCATCGGAAAGGTCCACTGCGGGGAGAAACCCCGAAGAAGTGGACGGCAGAAGGGGCTTTCGCCCCTCCGGGGAGCAACCGGTCGGCCCGGCGACCTGATTCAGCAGAAGGAGACGTTTTCATGACAGTCAGCAGCACGATTTCCGTTTTTTGCCGCGACGGGGTGTTCCGTACCGTTTACTGCCACCTGCACGGTGAGCCGACCTGGAACGGTCGCATCCTGCATACCCACTATGCCACTGGTCAGCAGGCCGAAGCCCTGGTTGAACACGGTGATATCCGTTGCCTCGGTCCCCGTTGCGACAAACCCGCCGGGCATACGCTTCAGAACCCGGTGGACGGTGTGACGGCTTATTACGGACGTGACAGTGGTTTCCGGATGGACAGTGAGGCGCGTGAGTACCGTTCTTTCATGGAGGCTATTGCCACTGAAAGCACTGAAGAGGTGCGCTTCCATTATGTGTTCATCGACGGCTACTGGAAGGTGATGTATCGCACGCCGGAAGGCTGGAAGATGAAAGCGCTCGCGCTGGCACTGCGCCGCTGTCCGAAATGAAAAAAAGGCAGGGCGATAAACCCTGCCTCTCTCCGCCGGCGCTTCCCCGCCAGGAAGCCCGGCATCTCAATCACTATCTATGGAGATTATGCCATGAAACCATCAATTATCTTCGCAACCGCCGAGTATGTAAAGCGTCTGCGTGAAGAGTGCCTGCGGGAGAATAAACCCCTGCACCGCCATACCCGCTTCAGACGTCAGGAGCTGGCACAGGATGAGATTAACCCGGACGTCCTGGCGATGAGCGGTCATATCGCCAGACGCTGCAGTGAGCAGAAGCGGGTACGTATCCCCGCCATGAAAGTCAGCGAATGGGGCCACCTGCTCCGCGCGCTTGAAATTGAACGGGTCTGTCACTGATTAACCCCTGCCGTCTGCCTGTGCAGGTGGCAGGATGTGTTCAGGTACTTTACCAGGAGGAACCGTGAGCAAGATGAAAAACATCACGACGTCTGTGTTGCATGGTGTCTCCACAAAAAACAGAAAAGGGAAACAGATTCTCTTTCATTCAGGGCCCGGGAGGGCTGGAGATAACAATGAAGTCTTGTTTTGATACTGACAAAGCTTTTCATATGTCTTTTGATGAAGTCACTTTCAACGCTGACAGAATTCGCTCAAAACTGGAACTATTATCCGAAGAACTAATGCCCCGTTGTGGTCTTGTTTATGAGCTATATCAGCGACGTTTGAGTGCTGCTATTGATAATTTTGTGGCCACATTGCCGACAGAACAACATCTACTGGTCCTGGAACTGGCCCGTGAGGAGTTTGATTACCTTTCCGCAGAAGAGATTGCTGAAGAAATACGCCGTGACTCAGAACGCGGCTATTGTTGTCATGGCTTTGAACGCAATTGCTGTCCTCTCGGTTGTGGGGATTTGGGCGATGATTGCTGCGATGCTGCTGATTTGATGGAGGAACCGTGAGTAAGAAGAAAAACACCACGACGCCCACGCCGCATGATGCCGTGTTCCGGTCGTTCCTGGCGAATCCCGACGTCGCCAGAGATTTTCTGGAACTGCATCTTCCTGCGGAGTACCGGCAGTTGTGCGACCTGTCCACGCTGAAGCTGGAACCCGCCACCTTTGTAGAGCCGGACCTGCATCAGTACGCCAGCGATATCCTCTGGAGCGTGAAAACCACCGGGGGTAAAGACGGCTATGTTTATACGCTCATCGAGCACCAGAGCACCGAAAATCTGTACATGCCTTTCCGCATGTTACGTTACAGTGTGGCGGCGATGCAGAGACATCTGGAGCAGCACAAAACGTTGCCACTGGTGATTCCGGTGCTGTTCTATCATGGTGAGCGCAGCCCGTATCCGTACAGCATGAACTGGCTGGACTGTTTTGAGAATCCGGCGCTTGCGGCTAAAATATACACAAAGCCGTTTCCGCTGGTTGATATCACTGTCGTTGATGACAATGAAATCATGAACCATCGCCGGATGGCCGCACTGACGCTGCTGATGAAGCATATCCGCCATCGTGACATGATGGAGCTGCTGGACAAACTCCCGCAGGTCATGGTGGAAATTTCAGACGAGCAGGTGCGTGTTCTGATTCATTACATCGTTAACGCAGGGGACTCTGTATCACCGGAATTTATGCGGGCGCTGGCTGAGCGTCTGCCGCAGCATGAGGATAAACTGATGACTATCGCAGAACGTCTTGAGCAAAAAGGTCGCCAGGAGGGCAGGATGGAAGGTGCGCTTGAAAAAGCCCTGGCTATTGCGTGCCAGCTTCAGAAAATGGGGATGACGCCGGAGCAGATTAAGCAGGCTACCGGACTTTCCGATGACGAACTGAAGAAAATCATTCACTGATGAGAACCTCACAGCCCGGCAAAATACCGGGCCTTTTGCCAGCAGGAGCAGAGAAAACAGTATGACGATTGCAGAACGTCTTATACAGAAAGGTTTCGACGAAGGTTTCGACGAAGGTTTTAAAGAAGGTTTTAAGAAAGGTGCGCTTGAAGTGGCGCGGGAAGCAGCCTGCCGGCTGCGGGATATGGGCTGGACGCCGGAACGGATTCAGGAGGCAGCCGGACTTTCCGGTGAAGAACTGAAAAAACTGTTTCCTGATGAGCAGTAGCCTGGCATTCTGCCAGGCTGTGAATCACGCTCACACATCCTCTGCCGTTTCCCCCAGTTCATTTTCCAGACGCCTGATGATATCTGCCTTGCGCATCCCCTGCATGTGAGGCAGCAGGTCACGGACTGAAAGTGCCTGGGTGGTCCTCCAGACGGTGACGTCCACCTGTTCCGCATTTTCCCAGGCGTGCCATGTTCTCTGCGTCACGCCAAATTCTCTGGCCGCTTTTTCGCGTGACCAGAGCATGCTTTTTCGCCAGATTCGCAGTTCCCAGCCAGTCATAAAACACCTTTGAAAAAGTGAAAAAACCTCACTTTATTTTATCATCACAATTGCCAAATCAGCGCGATAAATAAGTGAAAAAAAGTGAAGAAATTTCACTTTTTTTGGTTGTAAATGTCGTGCGGTTTTCTCTGTTTTCACCTGTGCGGGAGTGGTGTGCCAGTGACCACCACATGCCATTGTTGTGCCGTCGTTTTTCTTCAGTCGCGCCGGATGCGGCGCTCCCTGCACACCTTACGGTGTGTAAGGCCACTGCGCCTGATGGCGCAGCTGTCTCTGCCTGTCTGCCGCCGCACTGCGGCCTGTTCTCCGCAGACGGACTTTCCGGGGGTACATACACGACCACATCCCGTTTCAGTCGTCCAGGGGAGAGATGTACCAGCCACAAAACTTTTTGCCGCAGGCGTCAAAAACTTTTGCGTCTGCCCCCGGACAACTGCCCCGTGACGTGGTGAGCGTCCCCCGTCGGAAAGGTCCACTGCGGGGAAATCCCCGAAGACCCGGACGGCAGAAGGAGCTTCGCTCCTCCGGGAAATGACCTGGCTGACCCGGCAGTCGTGACGATGAGGAGACAATGTGATGAATCAGACTTTACCCACTGCTGACCTGAATACTGCCGGCACGACAGATGTTATTCCGTCTGTGGCTATCGACCGCATCATCGCGCAGCGTAACGAAGGTATTGCACTGTTCATGCAGGCGATGGAATGCCTGGCGACAGCGCGCAAGATTCTGCTCGATGCGTCAGGTGATATTTTTCTTTACGGGTTTGAAGACTGCGTGACTGATTCCGTTCGTCGCATGGATAAACCGGAAGAAGCGAAAAGGAATATCACCCGTCTTGCCGACCGGAAAATCTGGGACCGCCTGATGACAGATACGGGCATGTACACCTTCATGAGTTCATGCCAGCGTGATGAGTGGAACAGCCAGCTGATGAGCGACACCTGTCCTGAAATCACCCTGGACAATGTACTGGCAACATTCCGCCATCTTAATGCCAGCAAGATGCAGACGTTTGAACAGGGACTGATTGATGTCTACCGGAAATTGTCATGGGATTACAGAACCAATAATCCCTGCCGTCTGGGTAAGAAAATCATTATTGAAAACCTGCTGTACCGCTGGAGTAATGGGCGTGTGACGCTGGACTGCAGCGGACGGGAGGCACTGGATGACCTGGTACGTCCGTTTTATCTGCTGGAGGGGCGCAACGTTCCTGACTTCAGGAACAGCATCGGGGCGCAGTATGGTGAATTTCTCGGGAACGGCGACAATGTCGGTAAGCTGTTAGAAGGGGAATATTTTACGGTGCGTGGCTACCAGAAAGGGACCGTACACATTGTCTTTAAGCGTTCTGACCTTGTTGAAAAACTGAATGATATTATTGCACGGCATTATCCAGGTGCATTGCCGCCACGAGTCTGATTAAACAGAAAAGCCCTGGTATTTATGCCGGGGCTTTTTTTTTCTGTAATCATCATAATCTCAGAACACGATGTGACATTGTCACATCAATTGTTGTTCATATCGATGCCATCTTTCCTGCCTGAATCTGTCTTTTTAGGTGCTGTTTTAGAGGAAGAACGGCGGGATGTTTTTTTCGATTCTGCTTCCCGAATAATGTCACGAAGTGCCTTCTCTCCTACTTCATACCCTGCATTTTTGAGCGTGTCACGAACATCTGCCAGTGTATAACCCTTTGTCCTTACCAGGATAATGATGTCATCACGAATGGCATCAAGAAAATCACGCAATGTTTTCCGTTGAGCGGTGAGGTCCGGCAATTCCGATAAAGCAGCTTTTGCCAGCTGGATGTCATCATCTGAGTAAAATTTTTTAGAAGCCATTGGCACTTTCTCTCCGTTTCATGTTGAAGTCTGATTTTATCATCAAAAAATGACTCCTGGCAGGGCTGCGCCCTGCCTCTGCCGTCTGCATAAGACTATGATGCACAAAAATAACAGGCTATAATGGCCTGAAAAACGGGACAGGATGTGTAATTGTAATACCGTCACACGCGACGCTATTACAATTACCATCTGGTCAGGGCTTCGCCCCGACACCCCGTAAGGAGCCTGAAGTGAGTGATAGTGCGGTAAGAAAGAAAAGTGAGGTACGGCAAAAGACAGTTGTCAGGACACTCAGATTCTCTCCTGTTGAGGATGAAACCATCAGGAAAAAAGCTGAAGATTCCGGACTTACTGTATCTGCTTACATCCGAAATGCAGCACTGAATAAGCGAATTAACTCCCGTACAGATGATGCTTTTCTGAAGGAGTTAATGAGACTGGGAAGGATGCAGAAGCATCTGTTTGTTCAGGGAAAAAGAACCGGTGACAAGGAATACGCAGAAGTGCTTGTTGCCATAACCGAACTTACAAATACATTGCGTAAACAGTTAATGGAAGGTTGAGGATTCTCCGGTGAATGCAGTCATTCCGAAAAAGAGAAGGGACGGCAAGTCTTCGTTCGAAGACCTGGTGTCCTACGTCTCGGTCCGGGATGACATGACCGATGAGGAACTGAATTTATCTTCTTCTTCGCAGGCTGAACAACCGCACCGGAGCCGTTTCAGTCGCCTTGTTGATTATGCGACACGCCTTCGAAATGAGTCATTCGTGGCGCTGGTTGATGTCATGAAGGACGGCTGCGAATGGGTTAACTTTTACGGTGTGACCTGTTTTCACAACTGTACATCGCTTGAAACTGCTGCTGCAGATATGGAGTACATTGCACAGCAGGCACACTATGCGAAAGATAATACTGATCCTGTTTTTCACTACATTCTTTCCTGGCAGGCCCATGAAAGCCCGCGTCCGGAACAGATTTATGACAGTGTACGCCATACCCTGAAATCCCTCGGGCTGGGTGAACATCAGTATGTTTCTGCCGTACATACCGATACTGATAACCTGCATGTTCACGTTGCGGTCAACCGGGTACATCCGGTTACAGGTTATCTGAATTGCCTTTCATGGAGTCAGGAAAAACTCAGCCGTGCCTGCCGTGAGCTTGAACTGAAGCATGGTTTTGCTCCGGATAACGGTTGCTGGGTCCATGCGCCGGGAAATCGTATCGTTCGCAAAACTGCCGTTGAACGTGATCGCCAGAACGCGTGGACACGCGGAAAAAAACAAACTTTTCGCGAGTATGTCGCGCAGACAGCGGTCGCTGGTTTACGCAGTGAACCTGTAAATGACTGGTTATCCCTGCATCGTCGTCTTGCGGAAGATGGTCTGTACCTGTCTCAGATGGACGGAAAATTTCTGGTGATGGATGGCTGGGATCGCAACAGGGAAGGTGTACAGCTTGACTCGTTTGGTCCCTCCTGGTGTGCAGAAAAACTCATGAAAAAAATGGGTGACTACACGCCAGTACCAAAAGACATTTTCAGCCAGGTGGAAGCACCAGGACGCTATAATCCGGACTTCATTGCCGCTGATGTTCGCCCGGAAAAAATCGCTGAAACAGAAAGTCTGCAGCAGTATGCCTGTCGTCACCTTGGAGAACGTCTGCCGGAAATGGCACGGGAAGGACGGCTGGAAAACTGCCAGGCTATTCACCGCACACTGGCTGAAGCGGGATTATGGATGCGTGTTCAGCATGGTCACCTGGTTATCTGTGACGGTTATGATCATAACCAGACTCCCGTTCGTGCTGACAGCGTATGGTCGCTGCTGACGCTCGACAATGTGAATCAACTCGATGGTGGCTGGCAGCCTGTACCAACAGATATTTTCCGCCAGGTTACGCCAACAGAACGCTTCCGTGGTCGTCGTATGGAGAGCTGTCCTGCGACCGATAAAGAATGGCACCGTATGCGTACAGGCACGGGGCCGCAGGGGGCTATCAAACGCGAACTGTTTTCTGACAAAGAAAGTCTGTGGGGATACAGCATCAGCCATTGTAGCCCTCAGATTGAAGAAATGATCACACAAGGTGAGTTTACCTGGCAGCGTTGTCATGAGCTGTTTGCACAACAGGGACTGATGCTACAGAAACAACATCACGGGCTTGTTGTCGTTGATGCCTTTAATCATGAGCAAACGCCGGTGAAGGCCAGCAGCATTCATCCTGATCTGACACTGGGGCGTGCAGAGCCACAGGCCGGACCTTTTGTGAGTGCCCCAGCAGATTTGTTTGACAGGGTGCAACCTGAAAGTCGCTATAACCCGGAGCTGGCTGTCAGTGACAGGTACGGGGTCAGCAGTAAACGTGACCCAATGCTGCGCCGGCAGCGACGTGAAGCCAGAGCTGAGGCCCGTGCTGACCTGCGTGCCCGCTATCTGGCATGGCGTGAACAATGGCGTAAACCAGATCTGCGTTATGGGGAACGTTGTCGGGAAATTCATCAGGCATGCCGTCTGCGGAAGTCACACATTCGTGCGCAGTACGATGATCCGGCATTACGTAAGCTGCATTATCACATTGCAGAAGTTCAGCGAATGCAGGCATTGATCAGGCTGAAAGAAGACATCAGGGATGAGCGACAGAAACTTATTGCTGACGGGAAGTGGTATCCACCCTCTTACCGTCAGTGGGTCGAAATTCAGGCTGCTCAGGGAGACAGGGCTGCTGTATCGCAGTTGAGAGGCTGGGATTATCGCGATCGCCGTAAAGACAGGTCACGCACAACGACGACAGACCGCTGTGTCGTGCTTTGTGAACCGGGCGGAACGCCGGTATACGGTAATACCGGTGATCTCGAGGCCCGTCTGCAGAAGAACGGGAGTGTTCGTTTCCGTGACCGTCGGACGGGAGAGTTTGTCTGTACGGATTATGGTGACAGGGTTGTTTTCCGTAATCACCATGACCGCAATGCGCTGGCAGATAAACTGGATTTGATTGCACCGGTATTATTCGGGCGTGATCCACGCATGGGTTTTGAACCAGAAGGAAACGACAAACAATTTAACCAGGTCTTTGCTGAAATGGTTGCCTGGCATAATGTGACAGGCCGTACCGGTCACGAAGACTACAGGATTACGCGACCGGACGTGGATCATCACCGTGAAGGAAGTGAACGCTACTACCGCGATTATATCGCGGCGAACAGCAACGATGACGCATCACTGCCTCCGCCGGAGCAGGATAAACGCTGGGAACCGCCTTCTCCAGGTTAAAAAAAAGGCCGCGCCAGAAATCCGGCGCGGCCACTGTTCAGTACATTCCGTCCCAGTCCGGACGGTTGTTTTTTTTATGATGAAACCCGTTTACAGGACGCCCTGTCGGGTGGTTATTGTCCTGTGGAAGCGTTAACAGGTTTATACCTGCTCTTTCTGCTCTCACTGAAATCTGATTTTCCTCTTTTGTTTCAGGTAGTTCTGGTCTGTTCAGCGTGATATAGCGAATTCGTCGCTCTTCCCGTGTGGTCGTTTTAAGCGTATTCACCGCTGTTTCCCACAAGGCACTTTCACGTGCGTTGATATCTGTGTCGTACTCTTCCAGCATTGCCATAGCCGCCTGACGTCCTGCAATGCGTTGCTGGAATGTATCCACGATCGTGTGCGGCTCTGTGCGAATTTTTCGTCTTTTTCTGGAGGGTTTTGCAGTCAGGACGCCAATGATGGCACTGACATTTTCCGGTGACGGTATTCGACGTTGAGTCGTACGGGGAACAAGACGGCGGAGACGGTCCAGGCGTGGCGCATCCACGCTGATATACCTGTTTATAACAACGGGATCGCTGCTGCAGCTTTTCTCATCGTCAGGGATGAAGAATGATGCTGATGGTACGGTTTCTCCCCGGAAAATAGAAAAGAACTCGCCAGGATGAAGTTCAATCAACTCCTGAACATTTATCTTGCTTTCCATCAGGATGCTGATTTGTGGGCTGTCAATCCATGATTCACCAAATATGCCGTCCTGACGCTGCAGGTTGTTCATTCTCGCCCTGGCTTCTTCACCGGCGGCGCTTTTCAGCGTTCTGGCCGTACTACCCTCGCTGACAATCCTGCCGGCAAATTTTGTCCCCGTGTTCTGCATCAGTGTTGCAGTATTCGTGGCTGTTGTCTGTCCTTCTATACGTTCCTGGTCCTGTGCCATCAAAATCAGAGCAAAATCCAGTGAACGCACCTGAGTGGCTTCCACAGCAATACGGTCCGTATAGTATGCCCCCACTTCATCAAGGAAACACAGATAAGGGAAACGCCCCTTATATTTTTTGACTTCCAGTGCATCGGAATCAGTTCCTTCGAGGCGGTAGCCCAAATCACGGGCGAGAATCATACTTTTCTGGGTGATAAACATTCGCCCAAGAGCAGACGTTGTATGCGCTGATGTATCCAGAGCGGGGATCATTACCATCAGAATCCTGTCGCTGTGAATGCTGTCACGGATATCGATATCACCGGAATCTTCAGCAAAAATATCCCCGAATGCTTCCGTGAATGTGCTGAAAGTTTCAGAAAACTGCCCGGAGAGATAAGCATGTTGTTTTCTGGGTTCTTCCGTCCAGGCTGATGGTGTCCTGACCAGCGACAGGTCGAAACCGGGAACGTCCTGAAGGTAGTTACGTAACGGTGCGATAGCTTCTTCCGGCCACTGATCATCGAGGCCACGACAGTAAAGTTTGGCCATCCCTTCGAGAGTCATATGTTCACGGAGCATCTGCAGCGACATTGTTTTGCCTTCGCGCACACACCAGAATTTAGTACCAAATACCAGTGCCTTATTCATGGCAATGGCCCGGGACTGCCACTCGCCCCCCTGGACGTTCTGGGGCAGCATTGACTGCATTGTCTCCGCTGTGAATGCCTCGGTGCTGTAACAGAAGGGATTCCAGGTATTTGACTGAGGACGCGTTTTTTCACCACTCAGAATGATTTCACTGCGGGATTTTCCTCCGTTCATGAAGTTGATGACTTCCACATCGTCTTCACGGCCAAAGCGTCTGGCCAGATACCAGATCGTTCTTGCCGTATCATTCTGTGCCTTGCCATCGACAAGGGTGAATCCTCTTGCCCAGCAAAGCGGGTTAATCGCCCAGGCAAAGATGGTTTCCGTTTTACCGCCACCGGTGGTGGCGAAAAACATTATATGGCGGGTCAGATCGTCCATACTCAGCCACAACTCCCGACCTATATCCCTGACGCGTTGATAACCAACATAAAATATGCCGCTGGCCGGTGACTCCAGGATGACCTCATACTGAAACAGAGTTGGCCAGAAGCTGAAAAGGCTTCTTTTAATCATTCTGTCCTGTGACGGGTCAGCACATTCCAGCGTCATGGGCATACGAAGAGGGCAGCGCCATCGCTGCAGACTAAATACCAGCATCGTTATCAGTGTGAACAACAGACATGCCGGTAATGCAAGTGGCCAGATAAAACTGGCCACAAGACTTGCCACCAGGCAAAAGCCATAGATATTGAGACTCTGGAGTGCATTCCAGACAGGATTTCCCCAGGCTGTACGGTGTAAAAGCTCGGGGTTAACGCGATGTTCACTCATGGCCAGACTCGCTGTCGGTGGTTTTCAGGAATAAATTAAGCGTGCCAGTTTCCTGCAGAATTCCAGTAGGCAGATGCCAGCCGGTGTCGGACAGCACCCATGGGGTACCGGCAAATCCGAACTTACGGAAGGCGACATTGTTAACATCAATCGCAGCTCTGGCCGCTTTCAGGCATGTTTCATCTGCAGGCGTTGTTTCTTCTGATGGCGTCATCATTCCGTTATCTGCGGAATACAGTCGGTGCCAGCCGGCAGCACGTTTCTGAGCATCTTTTTCACACAGCAGTGGTGCCACACGGTCGGTGGATTCCTCTCCACCAATAACTGAAACCGGGTAGATAACGACATTGAAGTCGCTGGCCAGGCGTTTTAAGGCTGGCTCCAGAAGTCTGCAGTTAGGACAGGCAGGATCGAGAAATGCGTAAAGGGTTCGTTCATGACCGGATGACAGGTTGACGGTAAACATTCCCCGATCGGCGTTCCGCTTCAGAACAGCAGCCAGATTATGTCGGGCAGCTGCGGCTTCCGGATTTTTGCTTGTGAGTGTTTTCTCCGGTACCTGGACGTCTTTTTTCGGGGGAACCGGGAGTTGAATGCCTTCATTTAATGGCACAGTGTGATTCAGGTGAGGGGGGAGCAGTCGTGGCTCACCTGCCGTCTGTACTGCTTCAGGCGTTGTATCATCCCAGAATACACGATCAACATAGCGGAACAGAGAGACGGCAATCATTGCCATTACGAACAGTACAACGCTGGCGATTATTGCACGGAACAAAGGCGTTCTGCTGAAGCGGCGTTCCATCAGGTATTCAAGGCGCAGACAGGAATCAATAGCTGTAAGTATCTGGTCAGCGTTATGCTCCTGCTTGTCAATCAGGACGGTTTCTCTGTTACGAGTGCCCATGGCGTCAAAGGCTATATGAATCAGTTGATTGTTTCGTGTTACCAGCCCTGACAGGGCATCCTGTGGAAGGACGGCAATAATTTCTGTCCTGCCACCCGGCCAGATTGCCTGCACGGAAATATGTTTTGCAATGCGTGTTGCAAAGTACTCGATTGTCATTTTCAGTTCTCCGGATAATCAGAATTCGTTGTCTGTAGCAGGTGTGCGGGGCAGGATGTCGTCGGTGAGGGACCAGTTGGTCAGAATGCGGCGTTTCCGGTCGCGATCTGGTTGTGGTTCATCCCAGATAAGACCGAGACTGAGCATATCCCGCCGTAAGCCTTCCACCGCTTCATCAACACAGGGTTCAGGGCAGGGAAGGCCAAAACGCATGGCTTCGGCCTCTGCACGTGCAACGGCCACCACGCCAGCGCCTTCAATAAATCCTTTCGTGGTATTGGCGCGGTGTAATGCATAAAACAGCGTTCTGTCCACGCCTTTCAGCCAAATCCAGTTGGGTGGCGTAAGCCGCAAGTCATGTGCATACAGCCAGACCAGCCCACTGCGGACGTAGCGATGTTGTTTCAGCCATTGCTGTGCTCCGTCGCTTTTAATCACTCTTTTGAATGCAGATTTGGCCAGTGAATAAACAGGGGTACAGAATTTCCCACTGTCCCGTTTGCTTTTAATTCTGCATGAGAGGTTCAGTGTATCCATGAGCTTTAATGCTGCCTTACGATCATCCAGGAAATACTGAAGGCCAAATATGGCAAAGAGCGCTTTTTCATGTGGTGCCATGTCTTTCCAGGACGTTAAAGGTTTACCCAACTGGGCCATGAAACATCGTCTTGCAGCTGCAACATCGAGCTGCATATTGGTGATGAGAGTATGCTGTTCGACAAATGCTTCCGGGGTGAGAGCAACCCGCCGTTCAGGTCGTTTGCCACCATGAAAGAGTTTTTCCGGATCACCATCTTCCAGTACAGGGGCGATAGCAGGGGACAACGAAGCAAAGATGTGTGGCAGTCGGGTAATATCTACTGGTCTGCGGGTGAAACGGCTTTGTCCCGGATGTTGATACCATTCCCACAAACACCAGAGTGTCACAGGTAAGAGGTACATCCACAAAATACCTATGGTCTGCTCCATGACGTTAACCCACTGGCTATAGCTTATGTTGGCGGCGTTGTTACCGGTCATGGCAAGCAGGTTGTATCGTGGTGCTGCATAGTTATGAAATGGTCCCCAGTCAACCAGTCCCCATAAGGTATGAAGAATCAGGCAGCTGGCGTAAACCACTTCCGGCAAGAATAACCATATGACGAATAGCAGCAGGATAAGAAGGACACCAACAGCGCCCCATATCTGCATCGGATCTTCTGCGACAGGCTGTCGATTGTAAGACATGGCAAAGTCTCCATTTCTGGAATTTAAATCAAACGGAAAGGTTAAAAATTTATTTTCAGGTGATAAGAGCTAACCAGAGGAGTTAGCCGTGCGATAAAAGGATTGTTGCAGATACGAAAGTCGTTAGAATAGCCGCGGACGCTTGAGGCTGTATGCCGAAAGCGTTTTGTGGACGGTATACAGCAGAAAGCCCCTGGAGATTTTTTTATCAATCAACCAAGGGCTCTACTGTAATGCATGAACAACATTACAGTAGCCTGATAATTTAGATATGTGTACATCCTACCGGAAAAGATACTTCTCAGGTCATTTATCAATGGGCGTTATTACCACCGGTAGTTTGTTTACGTCTTCTAAATTAACTGGTACCGGAGGTAACCATATTAATCTAGGTTTACGCTCATGGGCTAGTTCTGGTTTCTTACTTCCTGTCCAGTATGTATGCCAGTGTCCCCGGCGTATATGAGGACGTTTGCTACCTATTGTTGTCCGCTCTTTCCCTGTGGGTTCTGCTTGGCGATATTGCCGTATGGCTTGCCCCATTCGAATACCAACGTCCCACTCCCGAATGTTTTGTGCTGGTAGTTCATGGTGAGTGTGAACATGCTTTTTGTGCTTTTCTGACCGTTTAAATTGATTTTTTTCTTTTATATCATTGATCTGTGAACAGATATAAAGCACCATTGATATCTGTGCGTTAAGAAGATTAAACTCCCTGTCTCTGAAATCTTTGAGCTTTTCGTTAACTGTTACGACGACTTCACCATCGATACACTCCATCTTTCTGGAGTCAAGAAGTCCTTCACGAGAGTCCTTTATTCTGATGATATTATTGACGACGTCAACATTCTTTTCTTTTAGCCCTGTAGTTCCTTGACTTTGTTTCAGATCATCAATAATGAAAAGCCGGATAATATTTCCATTATTGTCCAAAAATGGATAAAAGAAAAATCCATGTATCGGATAGGACGTAGGAAGTATAGTATGCAGATTTTCGGCTGAAACATAGATACTCCATGAAGGGAGTTCCTTGAGGATCTGTGCAGGAATGTTATCTCGACTTTCTGGTTTCAGAAAGCCCTTCATCATAGAGAACTCCGATGAGTGCCAAATGCGGGAACTACGCCGCTAATTATGCTTAATTCTTGCTTTTAGCAGGCGGTGAATAAAAAGGTTGAAATTCATTTTCTTCCGGGCAAAAATGCCATTTCACACATTAGCTTTGCAGGACGACCTGCAAACGCTTCTTTCACCGGGGACGGCCCCATTGTTCTGGAGCCTGATATGTCCTGGATCGTTTTATTAATTGCAGGTTTGCTCGAAGTTGTCTGGGCGATTGGCCTGAAATACACCCACGGTTTTACGCGTCTTACGCCAAGCATTATCACTATTGCGGCGATGATCGTCAGTATCGCCATGCTCTCTTGGGCAATGCGCACGTTGCCTGTAGGAACCGCTTATGCGGTCTGGACCGGTATTGGCGCTGTTGGGGCGGCCATTACAGGGATTTTGCTGCTGGGTGAGTCTGCCAGCCCGGCACGTTTGCTGAGCCTTGGGCTGATCGTTGCTGGCATTATTGGTCTGAAGCTGAGCACTCACTAAGCGCCAGGCTGTTTCACCCAAATCAGTTTATTCACTTCAAACCCTTCCCGGGTCGCGATGGCTAACATTTGCTGTTTCATTTCATCTGAAATAGTAGGGGTCCGTGAAAGGATCCACAGGTAGTCGCGATCCGGACCACAAACCAGCGCGTGACGATATTCCCGGTCGAGTGCAATTACGTTATACCCGCCATAGAAGGGGCCGAAAAAAGAAACCTTAAGCGCGGCTCTGCTTGGGTCGCCGGTGAAATAGGCTTTCCCTTCCGTTTTCTGCCACATCTCCCTGTCAGGGTTATAGCCCTTGTTAATAACGTTGATGCCGCCGTCGTCGCGCAAGCTGTATGTTGCGGTCACTTTATCCAATCCGCGCTCGAAACGATGGTCGAAGCGCGCAATTTCATACCAGGTTCCCAGATAGCGTTTGGCATCAAAGTTATTTACCACGGTAACGCCTTTCGGCGGTGTCGGGGAGCTACACGCGACAACCAGGAATGCAGCCGTAACTGCAGCAACGACGGGCAAAATGCGCATGGGATTTTCCTTGCTGTATTTTTGTTAAGTGTAGATGACAACAGGAAAAAAAGAGAAAGAAAGGAGGCCCAATATCCTGGGCCTCATCGTCAGTTATTGCAGCTTTTCAAGAATGCGCCAGGCCGCCTCGACACGGACAGGGTTAGGATAGCTTTTGTTTGCCAGCATCACGATGCCAAGGTTTTTTTCTGGAACGAAGGCTACGTAGCTGCCAAATCCACCAGTGGAGCCCGTTTTATGCACCCATGAGGCTTTCACTGCGGGGGCGGGCGGGTTTACCTCAACGGCGGGAAGCGCTGCCAATGCCACTTTGCTGTCGCTGCCGTTGATGATCGAATCAGCTTTCAGCGGCCAGTTCAGCATCTCCCAGCCTAATCCCTGGTACATATCGCCAATACGCCAGTAGCGAGACTGCGCAAGCGCAATGCCCTGCTGGAGCGTTTTCTCCTGAACGTGGCTGGCATCCATGTTGGCCTGAACCCAGCGGGCCATATCAATAACGCTGGATTTCACGCCATAGGCTTCGGCGTCAAGTTGTCCCGGAGAACTGTGTACGGGCTTCCCTTCGCGATAGCCCCAGGCATAATCTTTTTGTTCGTTCTGCGGAACCGTAATCCAGGTATGCGCCAGTTTTAATGGTTGCAGGACGCGTCTGGTCATTGCCTCTTCGTAACTCATTCCTGAGGGTTTCACCGCCAGCGCGCCAAACAGACCAATGCTGGAGTTAGCGTAAAGTCGCTTAGCGCCCGGAGTCCATTGCGGCTGCCAGTTTTGATAAAAATGCAGTAATGCGGCTTTATCCCTAACGTCATCGGGGATCTGCAGCGGTAGGCCGCCTGCCGTATAGGTGGCTAAGTGCAGCAGGCGGATACCCTGCCACTGTTTGCCTGTCAGTTCTGGCCAGTATTTCGTGACCGGATCGCTGAGCTTAATTTCGCCGCGGGCGATAGCATCGCCGCCCAACACGCCGTTAAACGTCTTACTAACCGATCCTAGCTCAAACAGCGTTTGCTGCGTGACTGGGTGGTTATTGGCGATATCGGCTTTACCCCAGGTGAAATAATAGGGTTTTCCCTGGTAGATAACGGCAACGGCCATACCCGGAATAGCCTGCTCCTGCATCAACGGGGTGATGGTGCGATTAACGATATCGGCAATCTGTTGTTCTGTTTTTGCGGCAGCAAATGTGGAGAAAGAGGCTGTCAGCAGCAGAGCGCAGCATAACGATTTTTTCATCATGAAATCAGTTCCGTAATTAAAAGCAAAAAGGTGTCCGGGCCCGTCAGACGCAATCAGTGTGTTTGATTTGCACCGTGTTGACAAACGGTTAAATTTAGCAGCAGATATAAGTTTTTCCTAAATTCCACGTGTGTTTTTTATTAGCTTCAAAAATCACTATTTCACGAAGAATTTAGACTGCTTCTCACACATTGTAACATTATTTACAACCACCTTTCAATCATTTTTGATAAATCATTGATTTCATCTTTGCTGCAATGATACTTAATAAACTCTGCAAGTTATCCACAGAGCAACACTCAATTTTATTGATGATATTCTTATTATACCAGACATTTTTCATACACTCCCTTGTACGGATAGTTTTCCGACAACTTCATGATTACATATCTTGCGGTTTTGATTATTTTTGCTGCAAGAAATACATACTTCAAACGGGTAATGACTCCAACTTATTGATAGTGTTTTATGTTCAGATAATGCCCGATGACTTTGTCATGCAGCTCCACCGATTTTGAGA
>NZ_JAHZSO010000051.1:0-38085 GCF_028421345.1 Escherichia sp. S10b | reverse complement strand
CCACCGGCGGCAGGCTGTCCGGCGTGACGCGGTTTGCCAGCCCCTGTTCGTTGTAGGCGTGTTTCGTCTCATGCTGCCACAGCAGTTCCCCCGTCTCCGGGTTCTCCACCGTCTGCCGTTCGCCGGTCAGGCGGCCCTTATCGTCGTAGCCGTAGTGGACAGCGACACGGTGGCCTTCGCTCAGGTGGCTGATGTCTGTCAGCCAGCCGTGGTCATCATACTGCCACTGCTCTGCCGGTTCGCCGTTCACCGTGCGGTGAGTGATACGGTCCGATTCATCGTAGTACCAGAGGGTGACAAGCCCCTCATCTTCACTCTGCGTGAGTTTTCCGGTCAGGTCATAATGATAACGTTGCGTCCGCCCGTCAAAGCCGCCCTGCTGTACCAACCGGTCCAGCGCATCGTAGCTGAAGTCGCTGTGGCTGCCGTTCTCGTTAGTCAGACTGATGACACGTCCGGCAGCATCGTACTCCATACTGCGCGTCAGCCCGCCCTGCGTGGTGCTGACCGCCTTTCCCCACGCATCGTACTGTGTCTCGCTCCGGTTGCCGTCCGGGGTGATAACGGCAGTCAGGTCGCCTGCGGCGTTGTACTCATACTGCGTTTCACGGCCCTGTGCGTCTTTCACCGAGGTTAACCGGCCACGGTTGTCATAGTGGCGGTAAAGGCTGATACCTTCCTCGCGGTGAACCGCCGTCATCTGGCCGAAGCGGTCGTATTCATAGCGGGTCTGGTAGCCCGAGCAGTCAGTGAACGCCAGCAACTGCCCGTAGCGGCTCCACGTCATCTGCCGGGTGCTGCCCGTCGCATCCGTTGTCGTCGCCGGTAACTCACTGTGCGCGTCATCGTAGCGGTAGCGTACTGTCTCCCCGCTGCGCGATGTCTCCGATACCAGCCTGCCCGGTTCATCATATTCCCGGCGGCTCTCCAGCCCGTCCGGGGACACCACCGCCGTCAGCTGGTTCCCGTCGTTATAGTAAAATTTCGTCTCCCGCCCGTCCGGCGTGGTGATGTCCGTGATATCGCCTGACACCACATTCAGACCGTACTCTGTCCGCCGTCCCGCCGCGTCCGTCTGCGCCGTGAGCCTTCCTGCCGCGTCATACCCGCTGTGCGTGACGCTGCCGTCCGCCAGTTCTTTTTTCACCACCCGCTTCAGCCCGGCCCCGCCTTCTGTATGCAGCACCTCACGCCGGTTCAGGCTGTCCGTGACGGTGATGCGATCCTGCTCATACTGGTAGCGGTAACTCAGGCCTGCCGGGTTAAGTTGCTCCACCACCCGCCCCGCATCGTCGTAGCGGTAGCGCATCTCCGGCCTGCCTGCATAACGGTGCGCCACCATCCGGCCCGGGTGCTGCGCGTCATACGTGAAAGCGCGCACCTGCGTATTGCTGCGGTCATATACCGCCAGCAGTTCACCGGCTTCCGTATATGTGTACCGCACCAGTGGCGCAGCGGGCAGGCTCTCCGGGTATGCCGGGTCGTGCATCAGCCACACCGCCGAAAGGCGGATACCCCTGTCGGGGCCGTATTCGGTTCCGGGCAGTGTGTCGGGGAACGCTGAGGCTGAGAGAGGGCGGGAACTGTCAGAAGAAGATAGCGAAGAGGTGCGGGCATATTCCCGGCGGCTCTCCAGCCCGTCCGGGGACACCACCGCCGTCAGCTGGTTCCCGTCGTTATAGTAAAATTTCGTCTCCCGCCCGTCCGGTGTGGTGATGTCCGTGATATCGCCTGACACCACATTCAGACCGTACTCTGTCCGCCGTCCCGCCGCGTCCGTCTGCGCCGTGAGCCTTCCTGCCGCGTCATACCCGCTGTGCGTGACGCTGCCGTCCGCCAGTTCTTTTTTCACCACCCGCTTCAGCCCGGCCCCGCCTTCTGTATGCAGCACCTCACGCCGGTTCAGGCTGTCCGTGACGGTGATGCGGTCCTGCTCATACTGGTAGCGGTAACTCAGGCCTGCCGGGTTCAGCTGCTCCACCACCCGCCCGGTATCGTCGTAGCGGTAGCGCATCTCCGGCCTTCCCGCGTAACGGTGCGCCACCATCCGGCCCGGGTGCTGCGCGTCATACGTGAAAGCGCGCACCTGCGTATTGCTGCGGTCATATACCGCCAGCAGTTCACCGGCTTCCGTATACGTGTACCGCGCCAGTGGCGCACCGGGCAGGCTTTCCGGGTATGCCGGGTCGTGCATCAGCCACACCGCCGAAAGACGGATGCCCCTGTCGGGGCCGTATTCGGTACCGGGCAGTGTGTCAGGGAACGGTGAGGCTGAGAGAGGGCGGGAACTGTCAGAAGAAGATAGCGAAGAGGTGCGGGCCTCTTCCGCCCGCTGTGCCTGTGTGGTCAGTACCAGACGGAACTCACGCCCGGCACCGTCCGTCACGCCGGTGATTTCCCCGGCCAGGTCGCCTGCGGCCTCACGCCGGTACGTCAGCGTCCGCCCGAAACGGTCTGCCAGCCCGGTAAGCACCCGGTACGGCGGCAGCGGCGCTGGCAGTACGTCCTCAGCACCCGGCACCCGCTCAGACCACCCCAGTATCCACCACGGCCCCTGTGCGCTGTTGGTCGCCAGGTAAAGATGCGGGCTTAACCGGATATCCGGCGGCAGCGACGCCCACAGCCGCGCCAGCGTATGGCCGTCCGGCTGTGCTGCCTTACCACCGTCGCCAGGTAAAGATGCGGGCTTAACCGGATATCCGGCGGCAGCGCCCCCCACAGCCGCGCCAGCGTATGGCCGTCCGGCTGTGCTGCCTTACCGCCACGCACCAGCCACATTGACTCACTGCGGCTGTACACCGCCTCCCCCGGCAGCAGCGGCTCAAAGTGAATGCTCCGCCCGCCGTTGTCGTTGAGTATCAGTCCGTCATCACGTAGCTGTAAGCGGATATCAGAAGGCGCTTTCCAGCCGGGGCCGAAAACGCCCACCGGTGCAGGCGTCTTCGTCCGGTAGCTGCTGTAGGTGCGGGAGAGAATGAACGGCAGCGGGCCGGGCAGCGCAAGGTCCGTCTCGCCGGGCAGCACCTTCGCCCCCAGCAGCGGATTTACCGGGTTGCCCGAAGTCATCCCGCCCGGACACACCGAGCACGCCACGCCGGTGGGCGCGCCAATTCTTACACCTGCCGAACCCTGGACAATGGGACCGCCATACTGAGTCATATCTCCCTGACGCGCCGCTGGTTTTCCGCTCATGATTCAAATTCCTTCTTCTGTTTATTTTTAATGCTGGTTTGTTACTGAATTCCGAACAGGTACGGGATCAGTACTCTCTCATATCCGGCGTATCCTGCTTTTCATCAGGGGTCTTCGGTGGGGATTTCGAGGCTGCACAGTTCCAGTTAATCAACAGTGAGTCACCATTAACCTGCTCCTTACCCTGCAAATGAATTTTTGTGCCGTTGAGAAAAATTTGTCCGTCCTTCGTCAGCACCAGCCTTGCCTTACCACAGCAGAGCTCCAGATGCTCACCGGCGGAGTAAATCGCGGTCTGCCCGGTATCATCCTTTTTCGTTTTACCAACGGTGAAGGTAACGTTATTTCCGACTTTGACGTCATAACCCAGCCCGACCCTCAACGATTTATGCAAACCGATCTGCGAGGACTGCATCAGTGCCACCGAGGTGTTCATAATGCCACCTACCGTCGTCTGATACGTCACGCCCACGGTCAGCGCACGAACAAGTCCAATCGTTTCCACCTGAACAGAACCCACTTTAATTATCTGGTTACTGCCCACCGTCTCTATCTGGTTAACACCCACCGTCTGTATCTGATTGTTGGTAACCGCAATCATCTGATTGTTGCCAATGGTTTCAGCATGGTTGTTTATCACATCAGTGGTGCGGTTATTCAGCACCTCGGTGTTCATGTTCTTCTGCGCGTGGATGTAGACCTGTTCTTTCCCTGTCGCATCGTCAAACTTCAGTTCATTAAACCCGCTGCCCTTATAGGTTTTCGAGCGGATCGTCATCTGCGTCTTCGTCCCCGGCAGGCTGCCGGGTGTGCGGTTTTCATGGTGGTAGGTACGCCCCATAATAATCGGCTGGTCCGGGTCGCCGTTGAGGAAGTCCACAATCACCTCCTGACCCACTCGCGGTATCGCCAGGTTGCCAAAGCCGGTGCCTGCCCACGCCTGTGCCACACGGATCCAGCATGAACTGTCCTGGTTTGACGGGTTATAGCGGTCCCAGTTAAATTTCACCCGCACGCGGCCATGTTCATCACAGAAGATTTCCTCGCCTGCCGGTCCCGTCACGACGGCGCTCTGCGGGCCGTCCACCAGCGGTTTCAGCAACGGCTGTGGTCGCCATGTTCTGTCTGCCGGTATTACCGCAAAATGGTTATCCAGCGTGGTGCCTGAACCCCTGCGTCCCGGTACCGCCTGCGGCTGTTCGCCGTGAAGATCGCTCGCCACCACCTGCCATTCCCGGTTCAGGTTCGCCTGCGGATGCCCCGTCAGCGCAATTCGCCGTCCCGGCCATATCTCCGGAGAACGGCTTGTTCCGCGCGCCACTTCGGCGTTGTTTCGCCAGCCATCCATCTGCCAGCGGGCAAAGTTCTGCCCGTGGGCCCCCTTGAAACGTCCGGGGTAGTCATACACTTCATACTGTGTGCGCTGGTAATCCTGGTGCTGGCCTTCCTGACAAAGTGAATGCTCCGCCCGCCGTTGTCGTTGAGTATCAGTCCGTCATCACGTAGCTGTAAGCGGATATCAGAAGGCGCTTTCCAGCCGGGGCCAAAAATTCCCACCGGCGCAGGCGTCTTCGTCCGGTAGCTGCTGTAGGTGCGGGAGAGAATGAACGGCAGCGGGTCGGGCAGCGCAAGGTCCGTCTCGCCGGGCTGTACTTTTGCACCGAGCAGCGGGTTCACCGGGTTGCCCGAGGTCATCCCGCCCGGACACACCGAGCACGCCACGCCAGTTGGCGCGCCAATTCTTACACCTGCCGAACCCTGGACAATGGGACCGCCATACTGAGTCATATCTCCCTGACGCGCCGCTGGTTTTCCGCTCATATAAAGTGCCCTTTTAGTTATTGTTCATATCCCTGTGTTAGCAACAAAAAAAATAAAATGACACACAAGACCAGCTAATGTATTTATATATTTTTCACATAAACTTATTTGTTCTCAATCAACAACAACTGTTATTACAGGTCACTTTCAATATTTTATTAAACTAAAATTTTTAGCACAGATGAATTCATCATCAACAAATTCACTATATGGATAATATCCATTCAACGCATATGATTTATGATTTTATTAGTCTAAGTTATTTTTGTAGGGCTATATTTAAAATTATTAAACTCCACCGATTCAGATTAATATCAGCAATAGAAAGATAGGAAATCACCAATTCAATAACATCATCAATGAAACATATTGTAGAATTAATTTAAACAAGGCGTTCCATTCAACCAGAACGCCCCTTATTTACTCTCATCACCCCGCAAACTGCCTGAACAGCGCCTTACCCTTAACCAGTCGCGCACCCAGCCAGCCGCCGAAAAGCGACAGCAGCAGCGCACCGCTGCACGGCAGAACAATCCACAATCGCCAGTCTGGCTCCCACGGGAAATCAAACACTTTCGCCTGCAACACTGCCAGTGCCGTTTCCGCACCAATTGCGGCCACCAGGCCGGAAACAAACCCAAGCATGGCGAACTCACACCACAATGTCGTGCGCAGCAGTTTTTTCCCCGCACCGAGTGTGCGCCATACCACCAGCTCCTGATGACGCTGGCGCATTCCCACCTGCACCTGTGCCAGCAACAGCAACATACCGCAGGCGGTGACCAGCACCACCATCACCTCCAGCGCCCGACTTACCTGCTCCAGCACCTGACCGACCTGTTTTAAAATCGCGCCAATATCTAACAGGCTAATGGTCGGGAACTGGCGGTTGAGTTGCGTCAACATGCCGTTGCCATTCTCCCAGCGGAAACTGGTAAGCCAGCTCTGCGGTTGCCCGTCTAATGCCCCTTCCGGGAAAATAAAATAGAAATTAGGCCGCAGACTTTCCCAGTCCACTTTGCGCAGGCTGGTCACTTTAGCGCGGAACTCCTGGGTATCGCCCATAAAAGTCACGGTATCACCGAGGGCAACGTTTAAGCGTTTCGCCAGCCCCTCTTCCATCGACACTTCATCGGCTTTTGGCGGCCAGTTACCGGCGACAATCGGATTATGATCGGGCCGCGTATTTTGCCAGGTAAGATTGAGTTCGCGATTAAGCGCCTCATCTTCATTACCTTCTGTCGGCTTATCGTTAATCGCCGTCAGCCGCGCCCGCACTACCGGATAAAATGATTCCGGGACTATCTGATGTTCCGCGAGGAACGCTTTTAGCGGTTCTACCTGTTCTGTGGCAATGTTAATTAAAAAGTAGTTCGGGCTTTCTGGAGGTAGCTGCTGCTGCCAGCGGTCAAGCAGATCGCCACGCAATACCAGCAACAGCGCCAGCAGCATAAAGGAGAGCGAAAATGCCGAAAGCTGGCTTAATGTTGACCACGGCTGACGTAACAGGCGGCTAACCGCCAGGCGCAGAGGTAGCGATTTCAGCGTCATGCGGCGAAGTACATTCAGCAGCATCCAGCCCAGCACACCGCACAGCAAAGCCAGTACTACCGCGCCCGCCAGCACCGCCCAAAGCAGCATGCTGCCACCCATTAATCCGGCGAGCAGCAGCACAACCACCACACTGACAATCGGCAGATAAAACTTCAGCGGCCAGACGTTCGCTACCACATCATTACGTAATACGCGTAAAGGCTGCGTTGCCAGCAACAGGCGGTACGGTCGTAGCCCCACCAGCAGCGAGATGACCGTCATGGTACCCAGCGCCCACAGCCACGGCCAGAGGCTGGCTGGCGGTAGTGCAGCAGGCAGAACGGGCTTGAGCAGCACCATCAACACGTTTTCGAACAACAGGCCTATCGCCCCACCGGTAACGGCTGAAAGCGCCAGCACCATCAACCACTGACCGACGATTTGCTTACGCAGTTGCGCTCGCCCTGCCCCCAGCGTTTTGAGGATCGCCACCAGATCGTAGCGACTGCGACAGTAATGATTCATCGCTACCGCCACCGCTGCCACTGCCAGCAGCAAGGTCAGAAGCGCCGAAAGCAGCAGGAACTGTTGCGAGCGTTCCATCGATCGCCCCAGCGCGCCTTCGTCCTGTTCCAGACCGTACCAGCGTTGTTCGGGTTTAAGCTGAGGTAACAACCATTTCTCATAGCCGTCGAGCTGGTTCTCGTTGCCGCCGAATTTATAACGCCAGGTGACCCGACTCCCCGGCTGCACGGCTCCGGTTTTATCGACATCCGCCAGATTCATCATCAGACGCGGAGCCATCTGGAAGGGGTTAACACCGGAATCCGGTTCCTGAATCACTTCTCCGGCAATCCGCAAGGTGGCATCGCCCACGTCAATGGTGTCGCCCGTTTTCAGGTTAAGCAGTGCCATCAGGCGTGGGGCCAGCAATACGCTGCCCGCCTGCGGTTTCAGGCCAGGGGGATTAGTTTGCAGATCGCCATACATCGGGTAGATATCATCCACCGCTTTGACGTTCGCCAGCTGCGGTGTGTCGCCTGCAAAGGTCATTGTGGCGAAAGTCAGCTGCTTGCCGACTTTCAGGCCGCGCTTTTGCGCTTCCTCCAGCCATGCTTGCGGCACTTCGCGCGAACTGCGCAACGCCCGATCGCCCGCCATAAACTCACGGCTTTGCTGGCTTAAGCCCTTCTCCATGCGATCACTGATATTGCCCAGCGCCAGCACGCAGGCCACCGCCAGGCTTAGCGCCAGCCAGACAATTAATAGCGACGGCGAACGCCATTCGCGCCAGAACCAACGTGCAATCATGCTTCCTCCTGCAACTGCCCGTTCACCAGCCGTAAGCAGCGGTCGCAGCGTGCCGCCAGTTGCAGGTCGTGGGTCACCATAATCAACGTGGTGCCATGTTCACGGTTGAGGGAAAACAGCAGGTCGGCAATTTTATCGCCCGTCTGGCGGTCAAGGTTGCCGGTGGGTTCGTCGGCAAACAGCACATCAGGTCGACCATTAAAGGCTCGTGCCAGCGCCACTCGTTGCTGTTCACCGCCGGAAAGCTGTGCCGGAAGATGATCCAGACGTTTACCCAGCCCTAACTGTTCGAGCAACGCTTTCGCCCCGTTACGACTTTCCGCGCTACTCTCACCGCGCAGCAGAGCCGGAAGCTCGACGTTTTCCAGCGCGTTAAGGGTAGGAATTAACATAAATGACTGAAAAACAAAGCCGACGTGCTTCGCGCGCAACTTTGCCCGCGCTTCTTCGTCCATATTATGTAGCGGTTGTCCCACCAGACTCACTTCGCCACTGCTGCCGTCATCAAGCCCGGCGAGGATCGCCAGCAAGGTTGACTTACCCGATCCCGACTCGCCCACCAGTGCGATGGTCTCGCCACGTTTGACAACCAGCTCAACTCCGGTGAGGATGGAGAGTTCATGCTCCCCCTGACCGACGGACTTCTTAAGATGATGAACTTCAACAATGTTTTCCGCTGGCATTTGCCCTTCCTGTTCCTGGTCCTGTTAACCTTCCGTGCCGCCGCAGCGGACACGTTATTGATTCTGGGTGATAGCCTGAGCGCCGGGTATCGAATGTCTGCCAGCGCGGCCTGGCCTGCCTTGTTGAATGATAAGTGGCAGAGTAAAACGTCGGTAGTTAATGCCAGCATCAGCGGCGACACCTCGCAACAAGGACTGGCGCGCCTTCCGGCTCTGCTGAAACAGCATCAGCCGCGCTGGGTGCTGGTTGAACTGGGCGGCAATGACGGTTTGCGTGGTTTTCAGCCACAGCAAACCGAGCAAACGCTGCGCCAGATTTTGCAGGATGTCAAAGCCGCCAACGCTGAACCATTGTTAATGCAAATACGTCTGCCTGCAAACTATGGTCGCCGTTATAATGAAGCCTTTAGCGCCATTTACCCCAAACTCGCCAAAGAGTTTGATGTTCCGCTGCTGCCCTTTTTTATGGAAGAGGTCTACCTCAAGCCACAATGGATGCAGGATGACGGTATTCATCCCAACCGCGACGCCCAGCCGTTTATTGCCGACTGGATGGCGAAGCAGTTGCAGCCTTTAGTAAATCATGACTCATAAAGCAACGGAGATCCTGACAGGTAAAGTTATGCAAAAATCGGTCTTAATTACCGGATGTTCCAGTGGAATTGGCCTGGAAAGCGCGCTCGAATTAAAACGCCAGGGTTTTCATGTGCTGGCAGGTTGCCGAAAACCGGATGATGTTGAGCGTATGAACAACATGGGATTTACCGGCGTGTTGATCGATCTGGATTCACCAGAAAGTGTTGATCGCGCAGCAGACGAGGTGATCGCCCTGACCGATAATTGTCTGTATGGGATCTTTAACAATGCCGGATTCGGCATGTATGGCCCCCTTTCCACCATCAGCCGTGCGCAGATGGAACAGCAGTTTTCCGCCAACTTTTTCGGCGCACACCAGCTCACCATGCGCCTGTTACCCGCGATGTTACCGCACGGTGAAGGGCGTATTGTGATGACATCATCGGTGATGGGATTAATCTCCACGCCGGGTCGTGGCGCTTACGCGGCCAGTAAATATGCGCTGGAGGCGTGGTCAGACGCGCTGCGCATGGAGCTACGCCACAGCGGAATTAAAGTCAGCCTGATCGAACCCGGTCCCATTCGTACTCGCTTCACCGACAACGTCAACCAGACGCAAAGTGATAAACCAGTCGAAAATCCCGGCATCGCCGCCCGCTTTACGTTGGGACCGGAAGCGGTGGTGGACAAAGTACGCCATGCTTTTATTAGCGAGAAGCCGAAGATGCGCTATCCGGTAACGCTGGTGACCTGGGCAGTAATGGTGCTTAAGCGCCTGCTGCCGGGGCGCGTGATGGACAAAATATTGCAGGGGTGAGTTGAAGCGCGCGCTTAAGCCCCCATGTCAAAGAAAATATCGACAACAGAGAGCGACTCCATGTCCGTAGAAAATATTGTCAACATTAACGAATCTAACCTGCAACAGGTTCTTGAACAGTCGATGACCACTCCGGTGCTGTTCTATTTTTGGTCTGAACGTAGCCAGCACTGTTTGCAGTTAACCCCGATCCTGGAAAGCCTCGCGGCGCAGTACAACGGGCAATTTATTCTGGCGAAGCTGGACTGTGACGCGGAGCAGATGATTGCCGCCCAGTTTGGTCTGCGCGCGATTCCGACCGTGTATCTGTTCCAGAACGGGCAACCGGTAGATGGCTTCCAGGGGCCGCAACCGGAAGAGGCGATCCGCGCCCTGCTGGATAAAGTGCTGCCGCGCGAAGAAGAGCTGAAAGCGCAGCAGGCGATGCAACTGATGCAGGAAGGCAATTACACCGATGCCCTGCCATTGCTGAAAGACGCCTGGCAGTTGTCGAATCAGAACGGGGAGATCGGCCTGCTGCTGGCAGAAACGCTGATTGCGCTGAACCGTTCTGAAGATGCGGAAGCGGTGCTGAAAACCATTCCGTTGCAGGATCAGGACACCCGCTACCAGGGGCTGGTGGCGCAAATCGAACTGCTGAAGCAGGCGGCTGATACGCCGGAAATTCAACAGTTGCAACAGCAGGTGGCGGAGAATCCAGAAGATGCCGCACTGGCGACGCAACTGGCTCTGCAACTGCACCAGGTTGGGCGCAATGAAGAGGCGCTGGAGTTGCTGTTCGGGCATCTGCGTAAAGATCTCACCGCCGCAGACGGTCAGACGCGTAAAACGTTCCAGGAGATCCTCGCTGCGCTGGGTACGGGTGATGCACTGGCGTCGAAGTATCGCCGCCAGCTGTATGCATTGTTGTATTGATATTCCGTTGATCGGCACATGAACCACAACGCCGGATGCGATGCTGCGCATCCGGCATCGCATCATTTCTTCTTCAATTGCGTCACCACCAACTGGTGGCGCGAATTATAAAACTTACGATAGGTTAAATAGCAGGCAATAATGGTCGACAAGCTGGCGGTTGAGAGCAGCATAAAGGTCACCATAATCTGATATTTAATCGCCTTCACCGGATCAATCCCGGCAAATATCAGCCCGGACATCATTCCTGGTAAACTCACTAAGCCAACCGTTTTTGCTGAATCGACCGTCGGAATTAAAGCCGCGCGAATACTGTCGCGAATCAATATCGCTGAAGCCTGCTTCGGCGTCGCACCAAGACTCAGTTTCTCCTGAATCTGTTGCTGTTCGCTAATGACCCGTTGCCCTAAATTGTTGTAACACAACCCCACCGCTACCATGGCGTTACCGGCAATCATCCCGGCGATAGGGATCACCTGCATCGGGATAAATTCAATCGACCCAGAGAGAATCAGCACCGCCAGGGTAATTCCCGCCCCGACCGTAATGGCAATAAACGATGAGATAAAAGCTTTAGCAATATATTTACTGCGTTTTTGCGCGTTCCACGCCGCATTAAAGCAGATAAATAACACCATCAATAATGTCAGGCTGGCATCATCCACGCTGAAAATATACTTCAGCACATAGCCGACAATAATCAGCTGAATTATCGCTCGCCCGACGCTCCAGAAAATATCTTTCTCCAGCGCCAGTTTTTCTTTATGGCTAATTAAGATTGCCACCACCACCAGCATTAATGCCAGTGCCAATGATTCGTTAGTAATATTATGCGAGTTCATAGCGTGCTTCCTGCATTTCTCCGGCATGCGGTTGCAGTGTAATCACTTTATCCGCATGATTAATTTCGTCTTTATCGTGTGTCACCCACAGCACGGCAATATTTTGCTCGCGCACATAACGATGGATCATCTCATTAACGTTATGTTTATTACTTTCATCCAGCGCACTGGTGATTTCATCCAGCAATAAAACCTTCGGCATAAATTGCAGGTTACGAATCAGTGAGATGCGTTGTTTTTCACCACCAGATAGCTCGGCGATATTTTTCGTCAAAATGCTGTCCGGCAAAGCGAAGCGTTCGAGAAAATCGAGAAAAATGGCCGGGTCAGGCTGCTGGTTACGGATCTGCCAGGGAAAGATCAGATTATCGTATACCGTATCGCCAAACAGCGTCGGCGTCTGGGCGCAGTAAGAGACTTGCTGGCGGTAGATTTCTGGCTTTAGTGTGCTGACATCCTCACCTTCAAACAGTAACGTTCCGCTGGTTGGGCTGATCAATGAAGCAACTATTTTTAGCAGCGTACTTTTGCCACAACCGGAAGGACCGGTAATTAACTTAAATTCGCCAGCACGCAGCGAAAAATTGATGTTATTAAGAATCTTCGCATCACCCGCCAGATATCCTACGTTTTGTAGCTGAAGCAAAGGACTATTTTCCTGCATCACTGTTCCCTTTTTCTGATTTTTACTAAAAACAGTTTATCCTTCGCAGGAATAAGGGGGAACTCTCTTTCAGTAATCAGGTATAATTTGTTTAATCAAGCAGCAATTTTGCTGATTATGGACGGTACAACAGGAGGTTTTTCCGATGCTTATCTTTATCCCGATTCTCATTTTTGTCGCGCTGGTCATTGTCGGCGCGGGCGTCAAAATCGTGCCGCAGGGCTATCAATGGACGGTAGAACGTTTTGGTCGCTATACCAAAACGTTACAGCCGGGGCTCAGTCTGGTGGTGCCGTTTATGGATCGCATTGGTCGCAAGATCAATATGATGGAGCAAGTGCTCGATATCCCTTCCCAGGAAGTTATCTCGAAAGATAACGCCAACGTTACCATCGACGCAGTCTGTTTTATTCAGGTGATTGACGCGCCGCGCGCGGCTTATGAAGTCAGCAATCTGGAGCTGGCGATCATCAACCTGACCATGACTAACATCCGTACCGTGTTGGGTTCAATGGAACTTGACGAAATGCTCTCTCAGCGCGACAGCATCAACTCACGCCTGCTGCGTATTGTCGATGAAGCCACCAACCCGTGGGGGATTAAAGTCACCCGTATTGAAATTCGCGACGTGCGCCCACCGGCAGAGCTTATCTCTTCAATGAACGCGCAGATGAAAGCGGAACGTACCAAACGCGCTTACATCCTTGAAGCGGAAGGGATCCGTCAGGCGGAAATACTCAAAGCGGAAGGTGAAAAACAGTCGCAAATTCTGAAAGCGGAAGGTGAACGTCAGTCGGCATTCTTACAGGCCGAAGCGCGTGAACGTTCTGCCGAAGCAGAAGCCCGCGCCACCAAAATGGTATCTGAAGCCATTGCCTCCGGTGATATTCAGGCGGTGAACTACTTCGTAGCGCAGAAATACACCGAAGCGTTACAGCAGATCGGTTCCTCCAGTAACAGCAAAGTAGTGATGATGCCATTAGAGGCCAGCAGCCTGATGGGGTCGATTGCCGGGATTGCCGAGCTGGTGAAAGACAGCGCCAACAAACGGACTCAGCCATGATGGAGTTAATGGTCGTTCATCCACATATTTTCTGGCTCAGTCTCGGCGGGTTGCTGCTGGCAGCCGAGATGCTGGGCGGAAATGGTTATTTGCTGTGGAGCGGCGTGTCAGCGGTGATTACCGGCCTGGTGGTCTGGCTGGTGCCGCTGGGTTGGGAGTGGCAAGGGGTGATGTTTGCCATCCTGACGCTGCTCGCCGCCTGGCTGTGGTGGAAATGGTTGTCGCGGCGGGTGCGCGAACAAAAGCACAGCGATAGTCATTTAAACCAGCGCGGGCAGCAGCTGATTGGCCGACGTTTTGTGCTGGAATCTCCGCTGGTCAACGGGCGCGGTCATATGCGCGTCGGTGACAGTTCATGGCCTGTCAGCGCCAGCGAGGATCTCGGTGCAGGTACGCATGTTGAAGTCATTGCGATAGAAGGGATAACCCTACATATCCGAGCCGTCTCGTCTTAATCACCCTGCCCGATGATGACAGCAGCCGGAGAGATTTTCGATAATCGGGCAGTCGGCGCTGTCATCGCCAGGGCAGGCATTCGCCAGTGCCAGCAGCTGGTCGCGCATGGATTGCAGCTCCTCAATGTGTCGTTCGATCTCCGCCACCTTCTCCAGCGTGCGCCGTTTGACGTCGGCGCTGTGCCGCTGCGGGTCGTTAAACAGATTCACCAGCTCGCCGCTCTCTTCCAGGTTAAAGCCCACCTGCCGTGCCTGGCGCAGTAAGGTCAGTTCGTTGAGATGCTGCTGCGTGTAGGTGCGATAACCGTTTTCGCTGCGCATCGGCGGCGTCACCAGCCCCTTCTCTTCATAGAAGCGAATGGCTTTGCTGGTCAGGCCGGTAATTTTTGCTACATCGCTGATGTTCATCGTTCGCGCAACGCCTCCTGTGCTTTGTTAAAGGGTTTCAACAGATATTCAAGCACGTTTTTTTGCCAGTGCGAATATCGACCGCCACCACAATAATACAGGAAGTACTGCGCACAGAGAGATGTTATACGGTTTTATTGCGCTTCATGACCATTGCCACAATAAGGCTGAGTAAGAGTGAGCCAATAATCCATATCAACGCACGGCTACCCTGGGACCACAGGCTGTAGATAAAGCCAACGATCACCAACAACATCACCAACGTACCAACGATAAGAATCGGCAACGAGGCGTGAATATCATGACGCAGGCGGATCGCCACCACAAACACCGCCAGGTAGCAAATCAAAAAGGTGGCGCTGGCAACACTGGCGAGTGAGCCTAAATTTAGCGCCGCCGTCATCAGCATAATCAACACCACGACAATGATGTTGCCCCAGGTACTCTGCCGCCACAGGGATTTATTCATTAGCTTCGGCAGTTCGCGTTCGCTGCCCATGTTGTCCATGATGTTAAACACGGCGAACAGGTTCGCGTTAATGGCTGAAGCCGTCGCCAGTAAAGCGCCGATGACGACGATCACATAACCCACATGTCCGAGCAGCGGAGAAGCAGCCTGCGCTACGGCGGTATCGGCATATTTTTCTAACTCTAATGCCGATACATCGCTAAGCAAAACCAGTGCCAGCGAGATATAAAGCAACGTGGTAACGCCAATCGCCACCAGAAACGCCCGCGGCATAATGACCTGCGGATCTTTCACTTTATCCGCCGCGTTCGCCATCATGCCAAAGCCCGCATAGGCAAGGAAGGTTATCCCGATACAGGAGAAGAACGCACCGGAGCTGGGGGGCGCAGAGACGGAAATATGCGCCGGTTGCAGCGACCAGACACCGGCAATAATCAGCAATAACAGGATCATCATTTTAATGCCGACGAGGATCACTTCCAGCCGCCCTACCGCATGGTTGCTTAAGGAGTTGAAAAGCGTCATCACCGCAATGATCCCCAACGCGTAGAGCAAAATAAGGTGCTCCTCCTGGCTGCCTTCATGCAAAAACTGCACGGCATAAGCGCCAAAAGCACGGGCGACCATGGCGATGCTCACCGCCAGCGTCAACAGGTACAGTAACGAGAGCGCCAGCGAAAAGACGCCGTTGCCTAATCCGCGACGAAAGAAGTCGATAATGCCGCCATTGCTGGGATAGCTCGCCCCCAGACGCGCATAGGCATAACCGGAAAACATCGCCACAATACCGCCAAAAGCAAAGGCGACCCAGGTCGAGGCTTCCATTAGCAATGCAGCCTGCCCCAGCAGCGCGAAGATCCCCGCCCCCACCATTGCCCCAATGCCGATGGAAACGACGTTCCATAGACCGAGAGGTTTGTTACCGTTATTACCTTCCGTGTTCATCATGATCAGCCCTTAAACACGTTATAGCCGAGTTGCTTAGCGACCGATGCCACCATTTTTTGACCGCGAACACTGTTGCCTTCTTCGTCCAGCGGTGGTGAGAACGCGGCAATTCCCATCACGCCAGGGACGACCGCCAGAATACCGCCACCTACACCGCTTTTGCCCGGTAAACCAACGCGATACGCCCAGTCACCGGAGCGACCATACAGCCCTTCCATCATCATTTCGGCCAGAATGTACGGCACGTTGTCGGCCTGAAGAACGCGTTTATGCGTCAGCGGATTCACACCACCCGCCGCCAGCGTCGCGCCAAGCGTTGCCAGTTCAACAGTATTGATGAGCGTGGAGCACTGACGGGTGTACACGTCACAGGCTTCCATTGCATCACAATAGAGATATCCGGCGGAGTACAGCAGCCAGGCAATGGCCCGGTTATGGAAGTTGGTTGTTTGTTCCGACTGGTTGACTTCATCAGAGAGCGCTACCTGCTCACCAGCCAGTTGCTGTTGGATATGTAAAATTCGCTGCCAGCGTTGTTCAATATTTTCAGCGTTAATCAGGCTGGTGGTGGCAATAGCGCCAGCATTTACCAGTGGCGACAGTGGTTTGCCGCCATGCAACTCTAAGGCGATAACTGAGTTAAAGGGCAATCCGGTCGGGTCAGCGCCAATTTTGTCCTGTACCGCCTGCGGGCCGACATCTTCTAACGCAAGGGCTAACGTACAGACTTTCGAGATGGATTCCAGCGCAAAGCGGTAATCACTATCACCCGCGCGATAGATGTTGCCATCGCAGGTCACAATAGCCACTGCTGCCAGTTGACCAGGCACATTCGCCAGAAAGGGAATGTAGTCGGCATTTTGTCCGCCGTTAAGTGAGTGAAATTGGGTGTAAGCCTGATCCACTGCCTGCTGTAATTTGTTTGCATCTAACATCTTTTGTTAACTCCTTTTTATAGATGCGGGAGGTAATTCCTCACCCCGGTGCCGATTTTCAGGCATCTTGATTTAACTTAGCACCCGCAACTTAACTTCAGGAAAACAAAGAGATAAATGTCTAATCCTGATGCAAATTGAGCCAATTTTTTAATCTTTACGGACTTTTACTCGCCTGGTTTATTAATTTCTTGACCTTCCCCTTGCTGGAAGGTTTAACCTTTATCACAGCCAGTCAAAACTGTCTTAAAGGAGTGTTTTATGTCACAAACTATCGACCTGACCCTGGACGGCCTGTCCTGCGGTCACTGCGTTAAACGCGTGAAAGAAAGTCTCGAACAGCGCCCGGATGTGGAACAAGCGGATGTGTCTATCACTGAAGCGCACGTTACCGGGACTGCCAGTGCAGAACAGCTGATCGAAACCATCAAACAAGCGGGTTATGACGCATCTGTAAGCCACCCAAAGGCTAAACCGCTGGCGGAGTTATCAATCCCGTCGGAAGCACTGACAGCGGTTTCTGAGGCGCTTCCGGCAGCGACCGCCGATGACGATGACAGCCAGCAGTTGCTGCTGAGCGGCATGAGCTGCGCCAGCTGTGTCACCCGCGTACAAAATGCGCTGCAAAGCGTACCGGGCGTCACTCAGGCACGGGTAAACCTGGCGGAGCGTACTGCGCTGGTGATGGGCAGTGCCTCCCCACAAGATTTAGTGCAGGCGGTGGAAAAAGCGGGCTACGGCGCGGAAGCGATTGAAGATGACGCGAAACGCCGTGAGCGCCAGCAGGAAACCGCCGTTGCTACGATGAAGCGCTTCCGCTGGCAGGCAATTGTCGCACTGGCGGTGGGTATCCCGGTGATGGTCTGGGGGATGATTGGCGATAACATGATGGTCACCGCTGACAACCGCAGCCTGTGGTTGGTTATCGGCCTGATAACCCTGGCGGTGATGGTTTTCGCCGGCGGCCATTTTTACCGCAGTGCATGGAAAAGCCTGCTGAACGGTGCAGCGACGATGGATACGCTGGTGGCGCTGGGTACTGGCGTGGCGTGGCTCTATTCGATGAGCGTCAACCTGTGGCCGCAGTGGTTCCCGATGGAAGCGCGACATCTTTATTACGAAGCCAGCGCGATGATTATCGGTCTGATCAATCTCGGCCATATGCTGGAAGCACGCGCACGTCAGCGTTCTTCTAAGGCGCTGGAGAAATTACTCGATTTAACCCCACCGACGGCGCGCCTGGTTACTGACGAAGGTGAAAAAAGCGTGCCTCTGGCGGAAGTGCAGCCAGGTATGTTGCTGCGCCTGACGACCGGCGATCGCGTGCCGGTAGATGGCGAGATTACCCAGGGCGAAGCATGGCTGGATGAAGCGATGCTGACGGGCGAACCAATCCCGCAGCAAAAAGGCGAAGGCGAAAGCGTCCATGCCGGGACAGTGGTACAGGACGGTAGCGTGCTGTTTCGTGCCAGTGCGGTTGGCAGCCATACCACGCTGTCACGGATCATTCGCATGGTGCGCCAGGCCCAGAGCAGCAAGCCAGAAATCGGTCAGCTGGCGGATAAAATCTCAGCCGTATTTGTACCTGTGGTGGTGGTGATTGCGCTGGTCAGTGCGGCAATCTGGTACTTCTTTGGTCCGGCACCGCAAATTGTTTATACCCTGGTGATTGCCACCACGGTACTGATTATCGCCTGTCCGTGTGCGCTGGGGCTGGCGACGCCGATGTCGATTATTTCCGGCGTCGGGCGGGCGGCTGAGTTTGGCGTGCTGGTGCGGGACGCCGACGCGCTGCAACGCGCCAGTACACTCGATACCGTCGTGTTCGATAAAACCGGGACGCTGACCGAAGGGAAGCCGCAGGTTGTCGCAGTGAAAACGTTTACTGATGTTGATGAAGCGCAGGCATTGCGTCTGGCGGCGGCACTGGAGCAAGGTTCCAGCCATCCGCTGGCACGGGCGATCCTCGATAAAGCAGGTGATATGCAGCTGCCGCAGGTCAACGGTTTCCGCACATTGCGCGGGCTGGGCGTGAGCGGTGAAGCTGAAGGTCATGCGTTATTGCTGGGCAATCAGGCGCTGTTAAATGAGCAACAGGTTGGTACCAAAGCTATCGAAGCGGAGATTACTGCTCAGGCATCGCAAGGAGCAACGCCTGTGCTGCTGGCGATTGACGGGAAAGCAGTAGCCCTGCTGGCTGTACGCGATCCGTTGCGTAGTGATAGCGTGGCGGCGCTGCAACGCCTGCATAAAGCGGGATATCGTCTGGTGATGTTGACCGGGGATAACCCAACCACCGCCAATGCGATCGCCAAAGAAGCTGGAATTGATGAAGTGATTGCCGGAGTGCTGCCGGACGGTAAAGCCGAAGCGATCAAACGTCTGCAAAGTGAAGGACGTCAGGTGGCAATGGTGGGCGACGGCATTAACGACGCGCCAGCGCTGGCCCAGGCGGATGTCGGCATTGCGATGGGTGGCGGCAGTGATGTTGCCATTGAAACCGCGGCGATTACCCTGATGCGCCATAGCCTGATGGGCGTTGCGGATGCGCTCGCGATTTCCCGCGCAACGCTGCGCAACATGAAGCAGAACCTGCTCGGTGCCTTTATCTACAACAGCATCGGTATTCCGGTCGCCGCCGGTATTTTGTGGCCGTTTACTGGAACACTGCTTAACCCGGTAGTTGCCGGAGCGGCAATGGCGCTCTCGTCGATTACCGTAGTGAGTAACGCCAACCGGTTGCTGCGGTTTAAACCGAAGGAATAAGTACGTCATTGCGGATGCGCTGCTTTAGGGCGGCGCATTTGGCATCGACGCATGACTGCCGGATGCGGCGTAAACGCCTTATCCGGCCTACGAGATGAAGCGATGTTTTGGCCTTACGCGACCTTTTTTGCACGCTCTTCACGGCGTGCCAAATATTCAGCCACTGTTTCAATCCGTCCCAATTCTTCCTGGGTGCGCATGTTGTTTTCAACTTCCCAAAGATCAACTGCCGCCTGGAGGTTTAGCCTAAAATCGACTGTGGTATCAAAAACTTTCGCCAGACGGAATGCCATCTCAGTGGTGAGTTTACGATTGTTATTGATCAGTGCACTGACGCTATTACGATGAACATGCAGCAACTCTGCTAACTCATTGATTTTCAAATCGAGCGGTTCCAGATATTCATAGAGAAGAATATCTCCGGGTGTCGTCGGTTTTCTTGTTGCCTGTTTCATGGTTTTTAACTGTTGCTTCCCTGTGAATAGCGATGCAAGAACATACTGAATCATACAAACACATTAAACAAGTCCCCAACTCCATTTGCGCCATCCCTCACCGCGCGCTAGCATGATATTTCACAAAGGGAGGTCGTATGGATCTGTTGTACCGGGTAAAAACGCTTTGGGCCGCGCTGCGCGGTAATCATTACACCTGGCCTGCCATCGATATCACCCTTCCCGGCAATCGCCATTTTCATCTGATTGGCAGTATTCATATGGGTAGCCACGATATGGCTCCCCTGCCCACTCGTTTGCTCAAAAAGCTCAAAAACGCCGATGCGCTGATCGTCGAGGCTGATGTTTCCACCAGCGATACGCCTTTTGCTAATTTGCCTGCCTGCGAGGCGCTGGAAGAGCGTATTAGCGAGGAGCAACTCCAAAACCTGCAGCACATTAGCCAGGAGATGGGCATTTCTCCGTCGCTCTTTTCTACCCAACCGCTGTGGCAAATCGCGATGGTTCTTCAGGCGACGCAGGCACAAAAGCTGGGGCTGCGGGCAGAATACGGTATCGATTACCAGTTATTGCAGACGGCGAAGCAACAACATAAACCCGTGATTGAACTGGAAGGGGCTGAAAACCAGATTGCCATGTTGCTCCAGCTCCCTGACAAAGGACTGGCGCTGCTGGACGATACGCTGACCCACTGGCATACCAATGCACGGTTGCTGCAACAAATGATGAGCTGGTGGCTGAATGCACCGCCGCAAAATAATGAAATAACGCTGCCCAATACGTTCAGTCAGTCGCTGTACGATGTGCTGATGCATCAGCGAAATCTCGCATGGCGGGATAAATTACGCGCCATGCCGCCAGGGCGCTATGTGGTCGCGGTCGGTGCACTACATCTGTATGGAGAAGGGAATTTGCCGCAGATGTTGCGCTAAAAAAATGGCCAATATCGCTATTGGCCCGTCAAAGAGGAATTTCATTTTTTTATTATTATGCCGTCACTTTAAGCGACGGTGTAACTCGATTGTCGCTCAATCTCACCATCCTGCCAATACTCTTAGGCAAGATGACTCTTTTTTTTGGACCGCCATCAGGCGTATGCTTGCTTCGTTTTTTTGTTTAAGGCAGGAAAATTACCATGACACCCGCAGTTAAATTACTCGAAAAAAACAAGATTTCGTTTCAAATCCATACCTACGAGCACGATCCGGCTGAAACCAACTTTGGCGATGAAGTCGTCAAAAAATTAGGTTTGAATCCGGATCAGGTCTACAAAACGCTGCTGGTGGCAGTGAACGGTGATATGAAACACCTTGCCGTGGCCGTTACGCCGGTCGCAGGTCAACTGGACCTTAAAAAAGTAGCAAAAGCGCTGGGTGCCAAGAAAGTTGAGATGGCCGATCCGATGGTCGCGCAGCGTTCGACGGGATACCTGGTTGGGGGGATTAGCCCACTGGGGCAGAAAAAACGTCTGCCAACGATTATCGACGCCCCCGCACAAGAATTTGCCACTATTTATGTTTCTGGCGGCAAGCGCGGGCTGGATATCGAACTGGCGGCAGGCGATCTGGCGAAGATCCTCGATGCCAAATTTGCTGATATCGCCCGCCGCGATTAAGCATTGTGCCGGATGCAAACATCCGGCACTTTCGGATTACTGCCAGCTCACCTCACCTTTCGGTTCATAAACACTCACATCCAGCGGCGAGCTTTTCTGGATATACGCTTTCAGCACTTCGGCATCAATAAAGCCGGTATTCACATAGCCCGGTTTGTTATCAAGGCGCGGATAGCCATCACCGCCGGTGGCATTGAAGTTTAATGTCGCCATACGATAAGTTTTCGCCGGATCGACCGGTTCGCCTTTGATTTTAAGGTCGTTCAGTTTGCCATCTTTCGCCACAAAGCTAACGTTGGCAAATTGCGGGTAGGCACCTGAATCTGGCTTCATCTGCGCGACGGCGGTCAGGTAATCAATCACCTCTTTACCGGTCATGTCGGCATACACCACCACATTGCCGAATGGCTGCACTTTCAGCACGTTTTTATAGCTGATATCGCCTGCTTCGATAGAATCACGAATTCCGCCTCCGCTCATCACCGCAAAGTCGGCACCAGTGCGATCCATTTGTGCTGCCAGAATCAACCGCCCCATATTGGTCTGTACAAAACGCACTTTGCTGCGGTCGCCTTCCAGACGATCATTGACCTCGCCAATTTTCACCTCCAGTTGCGCTTTGCCTTTATTCTGGAACGGCGATAACAGCGAGATCATTTGCTGGTTCTCGGCGATTTCAGGGGTGTACAGCACGCGCTCGCTTTTCCCGTCTTCCCAGGTCACTTTCTTCTTCAGGTTCACCGGAATCAGCTGGTAGTTAACCATTTTCATTTCGCCATTACGAAACTCAAAATCAGCCCGTCCCACGTATTTGCCCCACTCATGCGCCTGCACAATCCAGATGCCGTTTTGTTGATCTGGTTTGCATGGCGTACCCGGCACGTAATCGACCTGTTTTTTGTTTTCTGCCGCCATGCAGACCGGAGCTTGCGAGTGACCACCGACGATCATCGCCAGCGATCCGGCAGGCAGCGCGCGCGCCATCTCCACATCGCCCGGTGCGTTAGAGCCGTGCTCACCATTGTCGTAATGCCCCATATGGGTCGCCGCGATAATAATGTCTGGCTTTTCTGTCTGTTGCAGCTCCTGAATCACCAGCTTCGCTTCATCGGCGGGCTTACGAAATTCGATATCAGTGAAGTATTCCGGGTTACCAATTTTTGCTGTGTCATCGGTTGTCAGCCCAATGACGGCAATTTTCAGATCCTGACGCTTAAACAGCGCCCACGGTTTAAACAGGCGCTCGCCGGTACTTTTCTGGTAGATATTGGCGGAAAGCAACGGGAACTTTGCCCACTTTTCCTGCTGGCGTAATACGGTGAGCGGGTTATCAAATTCATGATTACCGATCGCCATCGCGTCATAGCCCACCAGATTCATACCGCGAAAATCAGGTTCGGCATCCTGTAAGTCAGACTCGGGCACGCCAGTGTTAATGTCGCCACCGGAAAGTAGCAGCACGCTACCGCCTTCAGCCGCAACCTCTTTGCGGATACCATCCACCAGCGTTTTTTGCGCCGCCAGACCATATTCGCCATATTCATTGCGCCAAAAATGCCCATGATGATCATTGGTATGCAGAACTGTAATTTTGTAGGTTTTATCCTGCTCATACGCCAGAGCAGTTTCACTCGCCAGTGTAAATGTGGTTAACAGCGCTAACGCCACGCCCCGCTGCAATAATTTCATACTTCTCTCCCTGACCTGATTTCAACGTGTTGAAAAATAGTATGACGCGACATCATAGACAAGTCTGCGTCCGGTGAAGATAAATCTGCATCCAGATTAGAAATTCTGTATTCGGCGTTGAGACTTCCTTCAGACGACGCATACAGGTATGTTAGTCGGGTAATAATCACAAATAAGATCATTCTTTACATCGCAACCCTGAAAAAGTGACTTTCCTATGGCAATGAGTGAACAACCCCAGCCTGTGGCGGGCGCGGCTGCGTCAACGACCAAGGCCCGAACATCGTTTGGTATTTTAGGTGCTATCAGCCTCTCACATCTGCTGAACGACATGATCCAATCGCTGATTCTGGCGATTTATCCGCTGCTTCAGTCAGAATTTTCTCTGACATTTATGCAGATTGGCATGATAACCCTCACCTTCCAGCTCGCCTCTTCGCTACTGCAACCAGTGGTCGGCTACTGGACCGATAAATATCCGATGCCGTGGTCGTTGCCAATTGGCATGTGCTTTACCTTAAGTGGTCTGGTGCTGCTTGCGCTGGCGGGCAGTTTTGGCGCAGTTCTGCTGGCGGCGGCGCTGGTCGGTACCGGTTCATCGGTCTTTCATCCGGAATCTTCTCGCGTAGCCCGTATGGCTTCCGGCGGGCGGCATGGCCTGGCGCAATCTATCTTTCAGGTCGGCGGCAACTTTGGCAGTTCCCTGGGACCCTTGCTGGCGGCGGTGATTATCGCGCCTTATGGCAAAGGCAACGTTGCCTGGTTTGTGCTTGCGGCACTGCTGGCGATCGTGGTGTTGGCGCAAATCAGCCGTTGGTACTCGGCACAGCACCGAATGAATAAAGGAAAACCCAAAGCGACGATTATCAATCCACTGCCGCGCAACAAAGTGGTACTGGCAGTCAGCATTCTGT
This sequence comes from Escherichia sp. S10b, assembly GCF_028421345.1. NCBI lineage: Bacteria > Pseudomonadati > Pseudomonadota > Gammaproteobacteria > Enterobacterales > Enterobacteriaceae > Escherichia > Escherichia sp. S10b. The sequence goes on along the minus strand of NZ_JAHZSO010000051.1, from coordinate 14,014 downwards.
TAATCCTCATTTTCTCGAAATATTTCTATATGGCGAGCATCAGCAGCTATTACACCTTTTATCTGATGCAAAAATTCGGATTATCTATCCAGAATGCCCAGCTTCATCTGTTTGCCTTCCTGTTTGCCGTTGCGGCAGGTACGGTGATCGGCGGGCCTGTAGGGGATAAAATTGGACGGAAATATGTGATTTGGGGCTCTATCCTCGGCGTTGCGCCGTTTACGCTGATTTTACCCTACGCCAGCCTGCACTGGACGGGGGTTTTAACGGTGATTATTGGATTTATCCTCGCTTCGGCATTCTCTGCCATTCTGGTCTACGCTCAGGAGCTACTTCCGGGACGTATCGGTATGGTTTCTGGACTCTTTTTCGGTTTTGCTTTTGGCATGGGAGGTCTGGGAGCGGCAGTTCTGGGGCTTATCGCCGATCACACCAGCATCGAGTTAGTCTATAAAATCTGTGCTTTCCTGCCACTATTGGGGATGTTGACCATATTCCTGCCTGATAACCGGCATAAAGACTGATTTCATTGCAGCCAAAGGCAAACTTTGGCTGCATCGTTTTACAGTCGCCATAAGCCTTTCCTCTGTTAAACCGCCTTCTGTTTTCCGATCCGTGCTTTTTTTGCAGCTAATTCCATTTTTCTGCAAAATTCAATAATTATTCATGAACATCATCAATGAAATTGTCATAAACTATTACCTGTAATTTTGGTTTTCCCGGCCAAAAATGGACAATAACCACCAGGAAAAGGAGACGGAATGCATCACGCCACCCCGCTTATCACCACCATTGTTGGCGGCCTTGTGCTCGCCTTTATCCTCGGCATGCTGGCCAATAAACTACGTATTTCTCCTCTGGTGGGATATCTGTTAGCGGGTGTGCTGGCAGGACCATTCACTCCGGGCTTTGTTGCCGATACCAAGCTTGCGCCGGAACTGGCTGAACTGGGCGTCATTCTGTTGATGTTTGGCGTCGGTTTGCACTTTTCGCTGAAGGATTTGATGGCGGTAAAGGCCATCGCCATTCCCGGTGCGATCGCCCAGATAGCCGTGGCGACGCTGCTGGGTATGGCGCTCTCTGCCGTGCTGGGCTGGTCGTTAATGACCGGTATCGTGTTCGGTTTATGTCTTTCCACCGCCAGTACCGTGGTGTTACTGCGCGCACTTGAAGAACGGCAATTAATTGACAGTCAGCGTGGGCAAATCGCCATCGGTTGGTTGATTGTGGAAGACCTGGTAATGGTTCTGACGCTGGTGTTGCTGCCCGCAGTGGCAGGAATGATGGAACAGGGCGATGTGGGCTTTGCCACTCTTGCAGTCGATATGGGGATCACCATCGGCAAAGTGATCGCATTTATCGCCATTATGATGCTGGTAGGTCGCCGTCTGGTGCCGTGGATTATGGCACGCAGCGCGGCAACCGGTTCTCGCGAGCTGTTTACCCTGTCGGTGCTGGCGCTGGCGTTAGGGATTGCCTTTGGTGCGGTAGAGCTGTTTGATGTCTCCTTTGCACTCGGTGCGTTCTTTGCCGGGATGGTACTGAACGAGTCTGAACTGAGTCACCGTGCCGCCCACGATACGCTGCCATTGCGCGACGCGTTTGCGGTGCTGTTTTTTGTCTCCGTCGGGATGTTGTTTGATCCGTTAATTCTGATTCAGCAACCGCTGGCAGTGCTGGCGACGCTGGCGATTATTCTGTTTGGTAAGTCGTTAGCCGCATTTTTCCTGGTGCGACTGTTTGGTCACTCCCAACGTACGGCATTAACCATCGCCGCCAGCCTGGCGCAGATTGGTGAGTTCGCGTTTATCCTGGCGGGACTGGGAATGGCATTGAATTTACTGCCGCAGGCCGGACAAAACCTGGTACTGGCAGGGGCGATCCTGTCGATTATGCTCAACCCGGTACTGTTCGCACTACTGGAGAAATATCTGGCGAAGACCGAAACGCTGGAAGAGCAGACGCTGGAAGAGGCAATCGAAGAAGAGAAGCAGATCCCAGTGGATATTTGCAACCATGCGCTACTGGTGGGTTACGGTCGTGTAGGCAGCCTGCTGGGGGAGAAATTGCTCGCCTCTGATATTCCGCTGGTGGTGATTGAGACGTCACGAACCCGTGTTGATGAGCTGCGAGAGCGCGGGGTCCGCGCAGTATTGGGCAATGCGGCGAACGAAGAAATTATGCAACTGGCGCATCTGGAATGTGCAAAATGGCTGATCCTGACGATTCCCAACGGTTATGAAGCGGGTGAGATTGTGGCATCTGCCCGCGCGAAAAATCCGGATATTGAGATTATTGCCCGCGCCCATTATGACGATGAAGTGGCGTATATCACCGAACGTGGTGCGAATCAGGTAGTGATGGGCGAGCGTGAAATCGCCCGTACCATGCTGGAACTGCTGGAAACGCCACCGGCGGGTGAGGTGGTGACGGGGTAAACGGTGGTTGCCGGATGTAAAATATGAAAAATATGTAGGCATGATAAGACGCGCCAGCGTCGCATCAGGCATCGAGAGCCAAATGCCAGATGCGGCGTGAACGCCTTATCTGGCCTACGAACCGACGATAACTTAACGATCCCAGTAAGACTCTTCCAGGCTGTCTTCACGCTCCGGCAAGCCGCGCGTTAAACGAGGTGAATGCTGGTTCAGTACCTGATAGCTCACACGGTTAGCATATTTACACACCTGCGCTAACGATGAATAAGTTAACCAGGTGAATTTATGTTTGCTGGAGTTTGGTACGTTGCTACGATGGTAGCTGTTGGCGGTAATGTCATGCAGCAACGCTGCCAATGCGCCATCCCCCGCTCCATTAGTGTTCATGATTTTTTCCGGCCCGCCCATGTACGGCGCAATGTGCGAATATACACGCAGCGGATTCTGGCAATCCTTGTGGCGCATGGCGCGGCTAAACTCATACTGGTTGAATTCCGCTATAGCGCCCGGCAGCAGCGGATGCTGGGTTTTACGTTTCGCTTCGTCTTCGGTAAAGCCCGCCATATACAAGCCGATTGGCCCGGCGGTGCACAGCACCAGATCTACCCAGTCCAGCGCCTTGTCAGATGCCAACAACGGATCGCTTTCTCCGGTCAACGCTTCGGCTTCATCTTCGTTCATCGCAAGGATAGAGACGTGGTCTTTGAGGAATTGCTGCCACCACTGCGGATTCTCGGCAATGACAAACTTAGTTCCCAGCGTCAGCACCACCGGTACGTTATATTTCTTCGCGTACTCAATGGCTTTCATGGTTGCTTCCGGCATGGGTTCACCCGGCTTGCAACGCACCAGATAAGAGGTGAGAACCAGAGCCGAGGCTCCGGCAATCACATCTTCCGGAATACTTTCAGCCCGCAGCTGGTTCATGTGGCCAGGGCTGATAGCAAAGGTACGTTCCCCGGACTCGCCAATCAGCGTAAAGCAACGACCAATCGGGCCATCCACGCCTTGTAGATAGTTAAGATCGGTACGGCTGGAGGTGTTACACAGGTAACGATAGGCATAGCTGCCAATTTCAATATTGCTGCACATGACGCCCAGCAGCACCGAACGGTCGTCCGCGAGCACCGAGTAGTTATGCATGGTGTTACCAATGGTGCCACCCGCAAACTGATGGGTAATCAGGTTTTTCTGTTTTAGTTCCTGATAAAGCGCTTCGGCTACATCATCCTCAATCACCAGTGAATGCCCGGCGCTTAATCCATAACGCTCAATGAATTCATCATCCACTTTCGCTTCAATATCGACCAGCGTTTGATCGATACCCACTACCCAGGCAGCGCTGGTTTCGTTTTCTGGCTGGAATTGCTGAAGCAGCGGATCGCGTGCATTTACGGGGAAGTAATGTTTGGATTTACGTTTACCGGGAAATTTCATGGTTGTTTTTACGGGTGGTTAACTGAGCGGCGAATGTTAACACAATCTGACGGGAGCGCGCGAGACGCAGCCAGTTTCAATATCAGCAGGCGGGATCGCATTTTCATGGCAGTGGTTCCTTACAATGACGTAATTTGAAAGGAGTTTTTGTATGAAGCCGGAAAACAAACTACCTGTTCTGGACCTTATTTCTGCTGAAATGAAGACCGTTGTGAATACTCTTCAGTCGGATTTACCGTCCTGGCCCGCAACGGGAACGATTGCTGAGCAACGACAGTATTACACGCTTGAGCGCCGATTCTGGAATGCGGGCGCTCCAGAAATGGCAACCAGAGCTTACATGGTTCCAACAAAATATGGGCAGGTGGAAACACGTCTCTTTTGTCCGCAGCCAGATAGCCCGGCGACGCTATTTTATTTGCATGGAGGCGGTTTTATTCTCGGCAATCTCGATACCCACGATCGCATCATGCGCCTGCTGGCAAGCTACAGCCAATGTACGGTGATTGGTATTGATTACCCCCTTTCACCTGAAGCGCGTTTTCCGCAAGCGATAGAGGAAATTGTGGCTGCTTGTTGTTATTTCCACCAGCAGGCGGAGGATTATCAAATCAATATGTCCCGCATTGGCTTTGCCGGTGATTCCGCAGGTGCCATGCTGGCGCTCGCCAGTGCGTTGTGGTTGCGTGATAAACAGATCGATTGCGGTAAAATTGCGGGTGTTTTGCTGTGGTATGGGCTTTACGGATTACGGGATTCCGTGACTCGTCGTCTGTTGGGCGGTGTCTGGGATGGCTTAACGCAACAGGATTTGCAGATGTATGAAGAGGCGTATTTAAGCAACGACGCGGACCGCGAGTCACCGTATTACTGTCTGTTTAATAATGATCTCACTCGCGAAGTTCCGCCCTGTTTTATTGCCGGGGCGGAGTTCGATCCGCTGCTGGATGACAGCCGTCTGCTTTACCAGACGTTAGCGGCGCATCAGCAGCCCTGTGAGTTCAAACTCTACCCAGGTACGCTGCATGCCTTTTTGCATTATTCACGAATGATGAAAACCGCCGACGAGGCTCTTCGCGACGGCGCTCAGTTCTTTACCGCTCAGCTTTAGCGATACGCGGCAACAAGATTAGCCATCATTTCGATATGTTCCGGCGTGGCATTAAGCGCTGGAATATATTCATATTTTTTCCCGCCGGCACCGAGGAAGACCTCACGGTTTTGCTCGGCAATCTCTTCCAGCGTCTCCAGACAATCCGCAGCAAAGCCCGGGCACATCACCTGTATATGACCTACGCCTTTTTCTCCGAGCATTTTCAGCGTTTCGTCGGTATAAGGCATCAGCCAGGGTTCCCGGCCAAAGCGCGACTGAAAGGTCATCATCACTTTTTCCGGTGCCATCCCCAGTGCGGAAGCCAGTTCGCGAGTCGTTGTGCGGCAACGTTGCGGGTAATCATCGCCTTCATCTGCATAACGCTGGGGAATGCCATGATAAGAGAGCAGCAGCAGATCCGGTTCGCCATGTTTGGCAAAAGAAGCGCGTACGCTGTTCGCCAGTGCATTAATGTAATCGTGGTTATCGGCGTAATCACGAATAAACGATATCCCCGGAATGCTACGTTTGCGCGCCAGAATGCGTGCCAGTTCATCCCATACCGCACCGACCGTAGAACAGGAGAATTGCGGATAAAGCGGCAGCACCACAATATGATCTACATGCTCTGCCAGGAGTTCATCGACGGCGCTTTCCAGTGATGGCGAGCCGTAGCTCATGCCCAGCGCTACGGGCGTATCCGGTAAACGTTGTGCCAACGCCTGCTGTTGCTGGCGGCTGTAAACCATCAGCGGCGAGCCGTCTTCCATCCAGACCGAGGCGTACAGCTTCGCCACACGCGGCGAGCGCAGCGGCAAAATCACGCCGCGCAGCAACGGCCACCATAACAACCGTGAGGTATCAACCACGCGTCTGTCGCTTAAAAATTGTTTCAGATAGCGTTTTACCGCTTCAGGTGTGGGGGCATCGGGCGTACCCAGGTTTGCCAGCAGGATACCGGTTTTAGTCTGACGCATTACCGCCTCTTATCGATTCAACTTGTTGATAATTGTAGCGGAAAAGTGAGGAAGAAGAACTAATTGCTGTGAGAGGTCAAATCAGAAAAAGGAATAGCGCAGATTGAGGTTTTTGTAAAAGGCCGAATGAATATCCGGCCTGAGATTGCTGATAAGTTTGCTTGTGCGGGCCTGTTCCCCTCACCCTAACCCTCTCCCCGAGGGGGCGAGGGGACTGTCCGTGCGCGCTTTCGAATTAGCCGAGGATTTTTTCCAGATCAGCGCGAACTTCAGCAACCGGCTTGGTGCCGTCAACTTTCGCGTATTTGGTGTTACCCGCTTCCGCTTCTTTGGAGTAGTAGCCGATCAGCGGTGCAGTCATCTGATGGTATTCAACCAGACGTTTACGCACGGTTTCTTCCTGATCGTCTTTACGGGTAGTCAGTTCTTCACCGGTAACGTCGTCTTTGCCTTCTACTTTCGGCGGATTGAATTTAACGTGATAAACACGACCAGACGGCGCATGAACGCGGCGGCCTACGATACGATCAACAATCAGTTCGTCCGGTACGTCGAATTCCAGAACGTAATCAACATTGATGCCCGCTTCTTTCATCGCGTCTGCCTGCGGAATGGTACGCGGGAAGCCGTCCAACAGGAAACCATTACGGCAGTCTTCCTGAGCAATGCGCTCTTTAACCAGCGCGATCACCAGTTCGTCGGTGACCAGTTTGCCAGCATCCATAATGTCTTTTGCTTGTTTACCCAGCTCGGAGCCAGATTTGACCGCAGCACGCAGCATATCGCCAGTGGAGATTTGCGGAATACCATATTTCTCCATGATGAACTGAGCCTGAGTCCCTTTCCCCGCGCCCGGAGCGCCAAGCAGAATGATACGCATTGCGAAAATCCCCTTAAAATGTGTCGAATTTTTTGAAAAAGCGATAAACGATACCACCAACAGGCGATTGCCTCAAGAAAGGCACCTGAGGCTGAAACGGTTAATGGCGAGATAATTTGCGGAAAGTGCAGATGATGAAAAGAAAAATGCCGGATGACACAAAGGTCATCCGGCATGACATCAGGAAACCAGCAGCTGGTTCATACGACGAATAAACAGGTTCGGATCTTCCAGCGTGCCGCGTTCTGCCAGCAGCGCCTGATCCAGCAGCAGTTCTACCCACTCGCTGAACTTCGCTTCATCTTCAGTATCTGCCGCACGTTTCACCAGTACGTGATCCGGGTTCAGTTCGAAGATGTATTTCACTTCTGGCACTTTCTGGCCCGCCGCAGCGAACAGTTTCGCCATCTGAGTGCTCATTTCGTCCGCGTCGGTCGAAACGATCGCTGGCGTATCGGTCAGACGGTGAGTCAGACGGACATCTTTCACGCGCTCGCCGAGCAGGGCTTTCACACGGTCGATGAACGGAGTCAGTGCTTTCTCCGCTTCTTTCGCGCTCTCATCAACTTCGTCAGCCAGTTTTTCCAGCGACTCGTCAACTTTAGACACCGACTGGAACGGTTTACCGTCGAACTCAGTCAGATAGTTCATCATCCACTCATCGATGCGGTCGGAAAGCAGCAGAACTTCGATGCCTTTCTTACGCAGCAGTTCCAGGTGCGGGCTGCTCTTCGCTGCCGCATAGCTGTCTGCAGTGATGTAGTAGATTTTCTCCTGCCCTTCTTTCATGCGGGAAACGTAGTCTTCCAGAGACACGGTCTGCGCAGAAGAATCGGTATAAGTAGAAGCAAAACGCAGCAGTTTGGCGATCGCTTCCTGGTTAGCGAAATCTTCCGCCGGACCTTCTTTCAGTACCAGGCCAAACTGTTGCCAGAAGGTCTGGTATTTTTCCGCGTCGTCTTTCGCCAGTTTTTCCAGCATTTGCAGCACACGCTTGGTCAGCGCATTGCGCAGGTTACGCGTTACCGTGCTGTCCTGGAGAATTTCACGGGAAACGTTCAGCGGCAGATCGCTGGAGTCAATCAGACCACGCACGAAGCGCAGATAGTTCGGCATGAACTGTTCTGCGTCGTCCATGATGAACACACGCTGGACGTACAGTTTCAGGCCGTGTTTATGATCGCGGTTCCACATATCCCACGGAGCCTGGGACGGGATGTACAGCAGGCTGGTGTACTCCTGCTTACCTTCAACGCGGTTGTGGCTCCAGGTCAGCGGATCATTAAAGTCGTGGGCGATGTGTTTGTAGAACTCTTTGTACTCTTCATCGGTGATTTCCGACTTGTTACGAGTCCACAGCGCCTGCGCTTTGTTGATTTTCTCCCAGGAGATAACGGTTTCGCCGTCTTTCTCTTCGCGTTTTTCGATCTCTACCGGCAGCGCGATATGGTCGGAGTATTTGCTGATGATGGAACGCACGCGCCAGTCATCGAGGAACTCGTCTTCGCCTTCACGCAGATGCAGGGTGATTTCAGTACCACGATCTTCTTTGGTGATGTCGGCAACGGTATATTCACCTTCGCCAGCCGATTCCCAGAAGACGCCGTTTTCTGGTTTTTCGCCTGCCGCGCGAGTACGCACGGTCACTTTGTCGGCCACGATAAACGCAGAGTAGAAACCAACACCAAACTGACCGATCAGCTGGCTGTCTTTCGCCTGGTCAGAACCCAGGGATTCGAGGAATGATTTGGTACCGGATTTAGCGATAGTCCCCAGATGGTCAATCACTTCGTCGCGGGTCATCCCCACGCCGTTATCGGAGATGGTCAGCGTGCGCTTGTCTTTATCGAAAGAGACACGAACGCGCAGTTCGCCATCACCTTCGTACAGGTCCGGGTTAGATAGCGCACGGAAACGCAGCTTGTCCGCCGCATCGGAGGCGTTAGAGATAAGCTCACGCAGGAAGATTTCTTTATTGGAATAGAGAGAATGGATCATCAGGTGCAGAAGCTGTTTCACTTCTGACTGAAAACCACGAGTTTCTTGTCCTTTCATGTAGGTCTACCTCAATAATGCCATTTTAAGGTTAAAAACAGGATGAGGGAGAGATGGGGACAAGGGAGAATAATTTCAAGCGAGAGCAGGTGATCCTGCTCTCGTTTGCTTAAAAACGAATCTTATGACGCCCGGCAAGGGAGTGTGACAGCGTGGTGCCATCGACCATTTCCAGTTCGCCGCCAACCGGTACGCCATGAGCGATTCGGCTGGCTTCCACGTCATATTGCGCGCAAAGCTCGGCAATGTAGTTAGCGGTAGCTTCACCTTCAACCGTGGGATTGGTGGCGAGGATCACTTCAGTGATTTTTTCCTCTGCCAGACGCTGTTCCAGACGATCAAGGCCGATATCATCCGGACCGATGCCGTCCAGCGGTGACAGGTGCCCCATCAACACAAAATAACGGCCTGAAAACTGCCCCGTCTGCTCAATGGCGTAGATGTCCGCCGGACTCTCCACCACACAGATTTGACCGTTTTCCTGACGACGCGGATTCGAACAGATGTTACAGACTTCCTGTTCGGTGAAAGTGCGGCAATCGGCGCAGTGGCCGATTTCCGACATCGCCCGGGTGAGCGCCTGCGCCAGACGCATCCCGCCGCTACGATCGCGCTGAAGCAGCGTGAACGCCATACGCTGCGCCGACTTCGGGCCAACGCCCGGCAGACAGCGCAGTGCTTCCATAAGCTGTGTTAACAGCGGGCTGGTTTGCATCAGAACGGCATCTTAAAGCCAGGCGGCAGCTGCATTCCGGAGGATACAGAGGCCATTTTTTCTTTCTGCGTTTCTTCAATACGACGTGCTGCGTCGTTGAATGCTGCAGCCACCAGGTCTTCCAGCATCTCTTTGTCGTCTTCCAGCAGGCTCGGGTCGATCTCTACGCGACGGCAGTTGTGTGCACCGTTGATGGTCACTTTTACCAGACCTGCGCCAGATTCGCCGGTGACTTCCAGCTGCGCGATCTCTTCCTGCATTTTCTGCATTTTTTCTTGCATCTGCTGGGCTTGCTTCATCAGGTTACCCAGACCGCCTTTACCAAACATAGGTTTCTCTCTCAATCACGTTAAGGATGACGAACGTAAGCTGTGCTTACGATCAAATGGGGCGGATACTTTCTTCATCCAGCTCCGCATCGAAGAACCGACGCAGGGTCTGAATATTATTATCCGCAATAATGGACTCGCGCGCCTGCGCAAGTTTTTCTTCGTATATCGCCTGACGCCACTCCAGCGGCGTACGCACCGCGGGATTATCATCTTCAACGATAGTCAGTTCAACCGTTGAACCTTTTAACGTGCTCAACGCTTCAGCCAGTTTTTGCTGTGCACCGCGGTTGTTCAAATGCCGCTGAGAGGAGCGCAAATGCAGACATACTGCGTTGTCGCTCTCCTCTTTCCAGGCATTTAAGGCCACCTGTTCGACCAGTTTTGGTAGCGAAAGTTGACTCACCTGTGCCGCCCACGCGTCGCGCTCAATGGCTTCTGCCGCCAGCTTCGCCGCCAGTTCCGGCGTTTTTTCATGTTCCAGCGCTTTTTTCAGCGCCTTCGGCGTGGCGACCACTTCTTTTTGCTGCATCACTGGAGTGGTAGCCTTCCAGCGATACGCTTCTTTTTTGGCTGGCGCTTTTTCCAGCGCCGATGGCACCGGACGCGCCTGAACGCGATCGGTGACCGAAGCCAGTCTTTCCAGCGCAGCGTTATTCACCGGCCGCGCGCGGGTAGCGGCTGCCGGTTCACTCTTTTTTGCTTTGGTTGCTCCCTGCACGCGCTGCAACTGCTGGCGCGCCGCCAGCACCTGGCTGGTGGTTTCCGGGAGCGGTACAGTCGGTGCCTGCTGCGGCGCTGATTGCGGTTGCGGCGGCACCTGGGTTGGCGTCATTACTGCCGTTGGCGCGACGGGCGCAAAGGACTGGCGTGGCACTTCTGGCTCAGGCAGAGGCATACGTGGATGGAACGCCAGCGCGCGCAGCAGCGTCATCTCAACGCCCATGCGGCGGTCCGGCGCATACGGTAATTCTTTGCGACCAATCAACAGCGTCTGATAGTAAAGCTGAATATCCGTCGGCGGTATGGTGCGCGCCAGTTCACGCATCCGCAGCTCAATGGCGGCCATGTCGTTGCCAAGTGCAGCAGGCGAAAGTTGTACCATCGCAATACGATGCAACAGGCCGAGCATTTCCACCAGCAACGCTTCCCACTCGATACCACGGGCAGCGGCTTCATTAATCAGCGCCATTACGCGCTCGCCGTTGGCCTCGACCATCGCTTCAACCAGCGACAGCGCCTGATCGTCGTCAAGCGTACCCAGCATCGCACTGACTGCCTGGGTTGAAACCTGGCCGTCACCGCTGGCAATCGCCTGGTCGGTCAGACTTAAGGCATCTCGCAGGCTGCCTTCAGCGGCGCGCGCCAGCAATTGCAACGCCCGCGGCTCGTGAGCGATATGTTCTTCGTTGAGGATGTGCTCAAGTTGATGGCGAATTTGCTCGACATCCAGCGCCTTGAGATGAAATTGCAAACAGCGCGACAAAATCGTCACCGGCAATTTCTGTGGATCGGTCGTCGCCAGCAGAAACTTAACGTGCTCCGGCGGCTCTTCAAGGGTTTTTAACAGTGCGTTAAAGCTGTGGCGCGACAGCATATGCACTTCGTCGATCAGATAAACTTTGAAACGACCACGCGCCGGAGCGTACTGGACGTTATCCAGCAGGTCGCGGGTATCTTCAACTTTGGTGCGCGAGGCGGCGTCGATTTCAATCAGATCGACAAAGCGCCCCTGCTCGATTTCACGACAGTTATCGCACACGCCGCACGGCGTCGCGGTAATGCCGGTTTCGCAGTTTAGCCCCTTCGCCAGCAGTCGGGCGATAGAGGTTTTTCCGACGCCACGGGTACCGGAAAAAAGATAAGCATGATGAATACGCCCTAACGACAAGCCGTTCGCCAGTGCGGTCAGCACATGTTCCTGGCCGACGACGTCAGCAAAGGTTTGTGGGCGCCATTTTCGGGCTAAGACCTGATAACTCATTGGCAGGCTCTGAAACGCTGGAAGGTGGATTCACGAAGGGGTAATGCTAACACAGCCCCGTCAGAACGGCGAGGCTGAATGCACATCTTGTGCTGTCCGTAGCGTGGGCAGCACAAGACTGGCGATAATTAATGGCCCGGGAACGGGACAAGGCTGTAGCTGGTAATGCCCTGTTTTTCGAGACGCTGTTCGCCGCCGAGATCGAACAGGTTGATAATGAACGCAGCGTCAGCCACTTCACCACCCAGACGACGGATCAGTTTAACGGTCGCTTCGATAGTGCCGCCGGTTGCCAGCAGATCGTCCACCACCAGAACTTTGTCGCCCGGTTTGATGGCATCAACGTGGATCTCCAGCTGATCGGTGCCGTATTCCAGGTCGTAAGTTTCACTGATGGTTTCACGCGGCAGTTTGCCCGGTTTACGGACCGGTACAAAGCCAACGCCCAGACCCAGAGCTACCGGAGCGCCAAACAAGAAGCCACGCGCTTCGGTGCCGACAACTTTGGTAATGCCCGCATTTTTGTAACGCTCAACCAGCAAGTCGATGCTGAGAGCGTAAGCTTTCGGGTCTTCCAGTAAGCTGGTGACATCGCGGAAAAGAATGCCGGGTTTTGGGTAGTCCTGAATGCTTTTGATGCTATTTTTGAGATACTCAAGCTGCTGTGCAGTCGCGGTCATAAGTGTATGCCTGCTTGTTACGGTGGTACTCACGGCGCGTTTTAAACGTATCAAAAGTAACAGTTGTTTAACCTTTGACCGCCTGCGCCTGTGCTCGAAAACGCCAGAATGTACTGGCTGTACGCAATAATTGCAACTGCGATTGTTGTGCTTCAGTGCTTTTCTTGCTTTTCATCAATCACCGGAATTCGCCACATATAGAAAAGCAAACAGGCGAGAATTACCAGCAACATGATGCGCACCCATGGCATCTGGACGAACCACAGAGAAATGGCAAACGTGAGCAAAATAAGCAAAATCGCCCGCGGTTTGACGCCGCGCGGCATCGCATGATGTTTCTGCCAGAAACGTAGATAGCTGCCAAACCATGAGCGGTACAGCAACCAGGCGTGAAAGCGCGGGGAAGAACGGGCAAAGCACCAGGCCGCCAGCAGGATAAACGGCGTCGTCGGTAATACCGGTAATACCACGCCCAGCGTACCCAGCACTACCGCCAGCCAGCCAATGATGATTAAAATGATTCGTTGCATATTGAGTGTTGTCAGCTTACAGAGTGGCTACTTTAGCATAACAATTATCATTTTCATTGAGGTCTTATCGTGAAAACCGCCCTGCTGCTGGAAAAACTGGAAGGACAGCTCGCTACGCTGCGTCAGCGTTGTGCCCCGGTAGCGCAATTTGCCACGCTAAGTGCCCGTTTTGACAGACACCTTTTTCAAACCCGTGCGACAACACTGCAGGCTTGTCTCGATGAGGCGGGCGATAATCTGGCTGCGCTTCGTCATGCAGTTGAGCAGCAACAGCTGCCGCAAGTGGCCTGGCTGGCGGAACATCTGGCGGCACAACTGGAAGCCATCGCGCGTGAAGCCTCCGCCTGGTCATTGCGCGAGTGGGACAGTGCGCCACCGAAAATTGCCCGCTGGCAGCGTAAACGTATTCAGCATCAGGATTTTGAGCGGCGGCTACGTGAGATGGTTGCCGAACGCAGAGCCCGCCTGGCGCGGGTGACCGATCTCGTGGAACAGCAAACGCTGCATCGTGAAGTGGAAGCCTATGAAGCGCGCCTGGCACGCTGCCGCCATGCGCTGGAAAAAATCGAAAACAGGCTAGCGCGCTTAACCCGCTAGCAATGGAGAGAGTATGTCACTGGAAAATGCCCCTGACGATGTCAAACTGGCTGTCGATTTGATTGTGCTGCTGGAAGAAAATCAGATCCCAGCCCGCACCGTGCTGCGCGCGCTGGATATTGTAAAACGCGATTATGAAAAGAAATTAACGCGCGATGATGAGGCGGAAAAGTGAGAAATAAATGGGGCCGCTAAATGTCCCCTAAGATTGTGGGCAAACGCAAAACTGCCTGATGCGCTACGCTTATCAGGCCTTGTATTATCCCTCCAGTGCAGAGAAAATCGGCCAGTTTTCTCTG
>NZ_JAHZSO010000007.1:0-23311 GCF_028421345.1 Escherichia sp. S10b | reverse complement strand
GGAGAGATGGTGCAGTCAGGCCGCCCGTTGAAGCAGGAACCCACCGAAATGATTCAGGCGACAGCCTGAACGTAGCAGGGATCCTCGTCCTTCAGGGCGTGGAGGATGTCAATATCGGTTTCTGTCAGCGATTAAATTCAACACCACGTAACAAACGCCTCCGGCAATTAATCCCCAGAACGCAGAACCAATCCCGACCAGCGTCAATCCACTTGCCGTTACCAGAAATGCCACCACCGCCGCGTCGCGCTCACGCTCATTATGCAGCGCCTGATACAAACTGCCGCTAATGGTACTTAACAGCGCCAGACCTGCCAGCATCTGGATCCAACTTACGGGCAGGGCAGCCATCATCCCGGTAATAGCACTACCAAACAGACCTGCGATCAAATAAAAAATGCCTGCAACGGCAGCTGCCAGCCAACGTTGATCTTTATCCGGATGCGCTTCCGGGCTTTGGCAAATAGCCGCGGTGATTGCCGCAATACCGACGGAATAAACGCCGAAAGGGGAAAAAACCAGTGCCAGCAATCCAGTAAATACAATTAATGGCGAAACAGGAGCCGAATACCCGGCTGCTTTCATTGCTGCGATACCCGGTGCGTTTTGCGATGCCATCGTCACCAGAAAAAGGGGGAGTGCAACGCTCAGGCTGTGAGCAAACGAAAAATCAGGGGTAATATAAGTGGGGAGAACGGGTTTAAAGACAACATCAGTTGTGACAACGTCACCTTGCGCGATAACGATCACGATCCCAATAATCATCGCGGCAATTACCGCATAGCGCGGCGCAACGGCCTTGGTTGCCAGCCATACCAGCAACATACTTCCACACAACGTAAATTGACCGTCCAGACTGGCAAACGCCTGTAAACCAAAGCGTAATAAAATCCCGGCAAGCATTGCCGCCGCAAGCGAGTGCGGAATAATGCGCATCAGACGAGCAAAGAGTCCCGTTATGCCGCAGAGGACTATTAACGCGTTGGTGACAATAAAAACGCCGATGGCTTCGTTAAGTGTTAGTCCCTGCAATCCGGTGACCAACAAAGCCGCGCCAGGCGTTGACCATGCGGTGAGAACAGGTACGCGATACCATAATGTCAGAGTCAGCGTACTGACGCCCATTGCCAGCCCCAGCGCCGTCATCCAGCCAGAGATTTGTGCAGTGGTGGCTCCGGCGACAATCGCTGCTTGCCAGATTATTGCCGCTGAACTGGCGTAGCCAATTAATACCGCCAGAAACCCCGCCAGTAGCGTGGGTGGAGGAATAGAAAACAGACGCATAGTCACCTCGTGCGTTATAGCGTACAGGCACCGTAGCATTTGTCCGTTATAACGCACAAGTGATAAACTTCCGTTTTGCCGGAGGAGTCGCATGGAAAATCTCGCTCGCTTTTTATCCACCACACTTAAACAACTACGCCAGCAGCGCGGCTGGAGTCTTTCGCGACTGGCAGAGGCGACGGGCGTTTCTAAAGCAATGTTAGGGCAGATTGAGCGTAATGAGTCCAGTCCGACGGTCGCGACATTATGGAAAATTGCCACCGGGTTGAACGTACCATTTTCAACATTTATTTCTCCGCCGCAGTCCGCTACGCCTTCAGTTTATGATCCACAACAGCAGGCGATGGTGATCACTTCGCTGTTTCCTTATGATCCACAACTCTGCTTCGAACACTTCTCGATTCAGATGGCATCTGGTGCAATAAGCGAATCGACGCCCCATGAGAAGGGGGTAATCGAACATGTCGTCGTCATTGATGGACAACTTGATCTGTGCGTTGATGGGGAATGGCAGACCCTTAATTGTGGGGAAGGCGTTCGATTTGCTGCAGACGTCACGCATATCTATCGTAATGGTGGGGAGCAAACCGTACATTTTCATTCCCTCATCCATTACCCGCGCAGTTAAGCGGGAAAACTATTTCGCAACGTCGCGCTTGTGGCTAAAATAGCCGCCATTTTTCAGCTACTGGATAAGAATGTGACCGTATCTTCTCATCGACTTGAACTGTTAAGCCCGGCACGCGATGCCGCCATTGCCCGCGAAGCTATTTTGCACGGTGCCGATGCTGTTTATATCGGCGGCCCTGGTTTTGGTGCCCGTCATAATGCCAGTAATAGCCTGAAAGATATTGCCGAGCTGGTGCCGTTTGCCCATCGTTATGGTGCAAAAATTTTCGTCACGCTTAACACCATTTTGCATGATGATGAGCTGGAACCCGCGCAACGGCTGATTACCGACCTCTACCAGACCGGTGTCGATGCGCTGATTGTTCAGGATATGGGGATTCTGGAACTTGATATTCCGCCGATTGAACTGCACGCCAGTACGCAGTGCGACATTCGTACAGTAGAAAAAGCGAAGTTCCTCTCTGATGTTGGCTTCACGCAGATTGTGCTGGCGCGAGAGCTGAATCTTGAGCAGATCCGCGCGATTCACCAGGCCACGGACGCGACCATTGAATTCTTTATTCATGGGGCACTGTGCGTGGCCTATTCGGGTCAGTGCTACATTTCTCATGCGCAAACAGGGCGTAGCGCCAACCGTGGTGATTGCTCGCAGGCGTGCCGTTTGCCATACACATTGAAAGACGATCAGGGGCGGGTGGTTTCCTATGAAAAACATCTGCTGTCGATGAAAGATAACGATCAGACTGCCAACCTCGGCGCGCTGATTGATGCTGGCGTACGCTCCTTCAAGATTGAAGGGCGTTACAAAGATATGAGCTACGTGAAGAATATCACCGCCCATTATCGCCAGATGCTTGATGCCATTATTGAAGAACGTGGCGATCTGGCGCGCGCTTCATCAGGTCGTACTGAACATTTCTTTGTTCCATCGACGGAAAAGACTTTCCACCGTGGTAGCACAGATTATTTTGTGAATGCCCGTAAAGGCGATATTGGCGCGTTCGATTCGCCGAAATTTATCGGCCTGCCGGTAGGCGAAGTATTGAAAGTGGCGAAAGATCATCTCGATGTTGCCGTCACCGAGCCACTGGCAAATGGTGATGGCCTGAACGTGATGATTAAACGTGAAGTCGTCGGTTTTCGTGCCAATACGGTCGAGAAAACCGGAGAAAATCAGTACCGCGTCTGGCCCAATGAAATGCCAGCAGATTTGCACAAAATTCGTCCACATCACCCACTAAACCGTAATCTTGATCATAACTGGCAGCAGGCACTGACAAAAACCTCCAGCGAACGTCGGGTGGCGGTAGACATTGAACTGGGCGGCTGGCAGGAACAACTGATTCTGACCCTCACCAGTGAAGAGGGTGTCAGCATCACGCATACGCTGGACGGGCAGTTCGACGAAGCCAATAACGCCGAAAAAGCAATGAACAATCTGAAGGATGGTCTGGCAAAACTGGGGCAAACCCTCTATTACGCCCGCGATGTGCAAATTAATTTGCCGGGGGCGCTGTTTGTACCAAACAGTCTGTTAAACCAGTTCCGCCGTGAAGCTGCTGACATGCTGGATGCTGCGCGTCTTGCCAGTTACCAGCGCGGCAGCCGTAAACCGGTTGCTGATCCTGCGCCGGTTTATCCGCAAACGCATCTGAGTTTCCTCGCGAACGTATACAACCAGAAAGCGCGTGAATTTTATCATCGCTATGGTGTGCAGCTGATTGACGCGGCGTATGAAGCACATGAAGAGAAGGGCGAAGTCCCGGTGATGATCACCAAGCATTGTCTGCGCTTTGCCTTTAATCTGTGCCCGAAACAGGCGAAAGGCAATATCAAAAGCTGGAAGGCGACGCCAATGCAACTGGTTAACGGCGATGAAGTATTAACGCTAAAGTTTGATTGCCGCCCATGCGAGATGCACGTCATTGGCAAAATCAAAAATCACATACTGAAAATGCCGTTACCGGGAAGCGTAGTGGCATCCGTAAGTCCGGATGAGCTGCTGAAAACATTGCCTAAGCGAAAAGGGTAAAACGCCAGTTTTCTGGTTACTCACAACTCATTGAATCTGCATGATATTGCCTGCCGGGTAAGGCGTCTCGCCGCATCCGGCAACAAATGACTCAACGTTGTCCCGCTTCTGGTTTGCGCGATTTTTGCCAGTAAAAATGCTCGCGCAAACCTTCCGCCGACTCTTCCGCCACAGCACGCAATTCATCGCTGTCCGCTTCATGACGCAGCTGATGATCCACATTCTTTACCCACACAAATTCATGTCCTTTGTGCCCTGCCATGAGTTGTCCTGAGAACAGCGCACACGTTAATAAGACAACCGATAACGCCTTCGTAAACATCCTGCCACCTTTTTCTTACCTTTTGCCGCTATGATGCCGATCGTTTCTTGAGGTTATTATTCAGTTTTGCAAATTAGCGCAAAGAAATTCTGGAATCTTCCTTCCTGATTTTGCATGGCATTCTGCCGTTGCGGCGATTTAGTGCTATTTTCGAGCAAATTACACACGGAGGTAAACACTAATGTTTACTTTGTTGATATACTCAGCGGCAGGGAGGCGATGTGAAACAAAGCGAGTTCAGACGTTGGCTCGAATCTCAGGGCGTCGATGTAGCGAATGGCAGCAACCATTTGAAACTCAGGTTTCATGGGAGGCGCAGTGTCATGCCGCGTCACCCCTGCGATGAGATTAAAGAACCATTGCGTAAAGCAATCCTGAAACAACTCGGTTTGAGTTAATCGCCAATTAAAAAGGTTAATGACATGCGAGGGACAGTCGAAATTATGCGTTATCCCGTCACTCTTACACCCGCGCCGGAAGGCGGTTATATGGTTTCTTTTGTGGATATCCCTGAAGCGTTGACGCAGGGCGAAACTGTCGCTGAAGCGATGGAAGCGGCAAAAGATGCTTTACTGACCGCATTTGATTTTTATTTTGAAGATAACGAGCTTATCCCTTTACCTTCGCCATTAAATAGTCATGATCACTTTATTGAAGTACCTTTGAGCGTCGCCTCTAAGGTATTGCTGTTAAATGCTTTTTTACAGTCAGAAATCACTCAGCAAGAGTTAGCCAGGCGAATTGGCAAACCTAAACAGGAGATTACTCGCCTATTTAACTTGCATCATGCGACAAAAATCGACGCCGTCCAGCTCGCGGCAAAGGCGCTTGGCAAAGAGTTATCGCTGGTGATGGTTTAATTACAGTTAACGAAAAGTTGTCATTTTTAACAACTGATATAGACTGCCGAATCATCTGCACATAATTACGATTCGATAATGAAAAAATACCAGCAGCTTGCAGAACAATTACGCGAGCAGATTGCGTCGGGTATCTGGCAACCCGGCGATCGTTTGCCTTCGTTGCGTGACCAGGTGGCGCTTTCTGGCATGAGCTTTATGACTGTCAGCCATGCCTATCAGTTGCTCGAAAGTCTGGGATATATTATCGCGCGACCGCAGTCGGGTTATTACGTTGCGCCACAGGCAATAAAAATGCCGAAAGCGCCAGTCATTCCAGTCACTCGAGATGAAGCAGTCGATATCAACACTTATATTTTTGATATGTTGCAGGCCAGTCGCGATCCGTCGGTCGTTCCGTTTGCCTCGGCCTTTCCCGACCCGCGACTTTTCCCCCTCCAACAACTAAACCGCTCGTTGGCGCAGGTAAGCAAAACCGCCACAGCGATGAGCGTGATTGAAAACTTACCGCCAGGAAACGCAGAACTGCGTCAGGCTATTGCTCGTCGCTATGCCTTACAGGGCATCACCATTTCTCCTGATGAAATTGTCATTACTGCCGGGGCGTTAGAGGCATTAAACCTCAGTTTGCAAGCGGTAACTGAACCGGGCGATTGGGTGATAGTAGAGAATCCTTGTTTCTACGGTGCGTTGCAGGCGCTGGAGCGGCTACGGCTGAAGGCGTTATCGGTGGCGACGGATGTTAAAGAAGGGATCGATCTTCAGGCGCTGGAACTGGCGTTGCAGGATTATCCGGTGAAAGCGTGCTGGCTGATGACTAATAGCCAGAACCCACTCGGATTTACCTTAACGCCGCAAAAAAAAGCACAACTGGTGGCGTTACTCAATCAGTACAACGTAACGCTGATTGAAGATGACGTTTACAGCGAACTTTATTTTGGACGGGAAAAACCGCTGCCTGCGAAAGCGTGGGATCGCCACGATGGCGTTTTGCATTGCTCTTCGTTTTCGAAATGTCTGGTGCCTGGTTTTCGTATTGGTTGGGTCGCCGCCGGAAAACATGCACGTAAAATTCAACGCTTGCAGTTGATGAGTACGCTTTCCACCAGCTCACCGATGCAACTTGCGCTGGTGGATTACCTTTCCACGCGCCGATACGACGCCCATCTTCGTCGCCTGCGTCGCCAGCTTGCGGAACGTAAACAACGTGCCTGGCAGGCACTGCTGCGTTATCTGCCTGCGGAAGTGAAAATTCATCATAGTGACAGCGGTTATTTTCTCTGGCTGGAGCTCCCCGAGCCGTTAGATGCCGGCGAATTAAGCCTGGCGGCACTGACGCATCATATCAGTATTGCGCCGGGTAAAATGTTTTCTACCGGTGAAAACTGGTCACGTTTTTTTCGTTTTAATACCGCGTGGCAGTGGGGAGAACGTGAAGAACAGGCGGTAAAACAATTAGGCAAACTTATTCAAGAACGGCTGTAATAGCGTTTAATTTAATTCCTCTTAGATTGGGTAATATGAATTTCGAATAGCAGTCATATTTCCTAACCCCTTGTCTATACTCCAGAAGATAACCTTACAGACGGCATAATGCGCGGTAGCTCACAACCTGATTAAATTTTCTCAGGGGCGAAGGTGTGCCTGCAAGCCGCCGTCTATGGTTAAACAAGGAGATATTTTTACGGCACGGCGGCTGAACAATTAATTACGACAGGAGTAAGACCTTATGAGCAAGACATTTGCCCGCAGCAGCCTGTGTGCGCTCACCATGACAATAATGACCGCTCACGCCGCCGAACCACCTACCAATTTAGATAAACCGGAAGGGCGACTGGATATTATCGCCTGGCCGGGATACATCGAACGCGGACAAACTGATAAACAATACGACTGGGTAACGCAATTTGAAAAAGAGACAGGCTGCGCGGTGAATGTGAAAACCGCCGCGACTTCCGATGAAATGGTCAGTCTGATGACCAAAGGGGGTTACGATCTGGTTACGGCATCCGGCGATGCCTCGCTGCGTTTGATTATGGGCAAACGCGTGCAGCCGATTAATACCGCCTTGATTCCCAACTGGAAAACGCTCGATCCGCGCGTGGTTAAAGGCGACTGGTTTAATGTTGGCGGCAAAGTTTACGGCACACCTTACCAATGGGGGCCGAACCTGCTGATGTACAACACTAAAACCTTCCCGACGCCGCCGGATAGCTGGCAAGTGGTTTTTGTTGAGCAAAATCTGCCGGACGGCAAGAGCAATAAAGGCCGCGTTCAGGCTTATGATGGCCCTATCTACATTGCGGACGCTGCGTTGTTCGTTAAAGCCACTCAGCCGCAGTTGGGCATCAGCGATCCGTATCAACTAACCGAAGAACAGTACCAGGCGGTGCTGAAAGTGCTGCGCGCTCAACACAGTTTGATCCATCGCTACTGGCATGACACTACCGTGCAAATGAGCGATTTCAAAAACGAGGGTGTGGTTGCTTCCAGTGCCTGGCCCTATCAGGCCAACGCCCTGAAAGCCGAAGGCCAGCCTGTTGCTACCGTTTTCCCGAAGGAGGGTGTTACCGGTTGGGCTGATACCACCATGCTGCATAGCGAAGCGAAACATCCGGTTTGCGCCTACAAATGGATGAACTGGTCATTAACGCCAAAAGTGCAGGGCGATGTGGCGGCCTGGTTTGGCTCGTTACCGGTAGTGCCGGAAGGGTGTAAAGCCAATCCGTTATTAGGCGAAAAAGGTTGTGAAACCAACGGTTTTAACTATTTCGACAAAATCGCCTTCTGGAAAACGCCTATAGCAGAAGGGGGCAAGTTTGTTCCCTACAGTCGCTGGACGCAGGATTACATTGCCATTATGGGCGGTCGCTAACTTCGCTGGGGTGCTTTATGACGTACGCAGTGGAGTTTGACAACGTCTCGCGGTTGTACGGTGACGTGCGCGCAGTAGATGGCGTCAGTATTGCGATAAAAGATGGTGAGTTCTTCTCTATGCTGGGGCCGTCCGGCTCCGGCAAAACCACCTGCCTGCGCCTGATTGCTGGCTTCGAACAGCTTTCCGGCGGTGCTATCTCTATCTTTGGTAAACCCGCCAGCAATCTGCCACCGTGGGAGCGGGACGTGAATACCGTCTTTCAGGACTACGCGCTTTTTCCGCATATGTCGATTCTTGACAACGTAGGCTACGGGCTGATGGTCAAAGGCGTGAATAAAAAGCAGCGGCACGCAATGGCGCAAGAAGCGCTGGAGAAAGTGGCGTTGGGGTTTGTACAGCAACGTAAACCGTCACAACTTTCTGGTGGTCAGCGCCAGCGGGTTGCTATCGCCAGAGCATTGGTGAATGAACCGCGCGTATTGCTGTTGGATGAACCGCTCGGCGCACTGGATCTCAAATTGCGTGAGCAGATGCAGCTGGAACTGAAAAAGTTGCAACAGTCTCTCGGTATCACTTTTATCTTCGTTACCCACGATCAGGGCGAAGCGTTATCGATGTCCGATCGTGTGGCGGTTTTCAATAATGGACGCATTGAGCAGGTCGATTCCCCGCGCGATCTCTATATGCGCCCGCGCACGCCGTTTGTTGCCGGGTTCGTTGGTACATCGAATGTTTTTGATGGACTGATGGCAGAGAAACTTTGTGGCATGACGGGAAGCTTCGCCCTGCGACCGGAACATATCCGCCTCAACACCCCTGGTGAACTGCAGGCCAATGGCACGATCCAGGCGGTGCAATATCAGGGCGCGGCAACTCGTTTTGAACTGAAATTGAACGGCGGTGAAAAACTGCTTGTGAGTCAGGCCAATATGACAGGCGAAGAACTGCCTGCCACGCTCACGCCCGGACAACAGGTGATGGTTTCCTGGTCGCGTGATGTGATGGTGCCGCTGGTTGAGGAGAGGTGAATGGCGATGAATGTATTGCAATCACCTTCACGTCCAGGTCTGGGTAAGGTGTCCGGTTTCTTCTGGCGTAATCCGGGGCTGGGGCTGTTTTTACTGCTGCTTGGCCCGCTAATGTGGTTTGGCATTGTCTATTTCGGCTCGCTGCTGACACTGTTATGGCAGGGATTTTATACTTTTGACGATTTCACCATGTCGGTAACGCCGGAACTGACGCTGGCGAATATCCGTGCGCTGTTTAATCCGGCGAATTACGACATCATTCTCCGCACGCTGACTATGGCTGTGGCAGTCACTATCGCCAGCGCCATTCTGGCTTTTCCAATGGCGTGGTATATGGCGCGCTATACCAGCGGGAAAATGAAAGCTTTTTTTTATATTGCGGTAATGTTGCCGATGTGGGCGAGCTACATTGTTAAAGCCTATGCCTGGACGTTATTGCTGGCAAAAGATGGCGTGGCTCAGTGGTTTTTACAACATCTTGGGCTGGAACCACTGCTGACTGCGTTCCTTACATTACCTGCGGTGGGCGGAAATACGCTGTCAACTTCCGGGCTGGGGCGCTTTCTGGTGTTTCTCTATATCTGGTTGCCGTTCATGATCCTGCCCGTTCAGGCGGCGCTTGAGCGTTTGCCGCCGTCATTGTTGCAGGCGTCGGCTGATCTCGGCGCACGTCCACGACAAACCTTTCGCTATGTGGTGCTGCCGCTGGCAATCCCGGGTATTGCCGCTGGCTCTATCTTTACCTTCTCACTCACACTGGGCGATTTTATCGTCCCGCAGCTGGTTGGTCCTCCAGGATATTTTATCGGCAATATGGTTTATTCCCAGCAGGGGGCGATTGGCAATATGCCGATGGCGGCGGCATTCACCCTGGTGCCGATTGTTCTCATCGCACTGTACCTGGCGTTCGTGAAACGTCTGGGAGCGTTCGATGCACTCTGAACGCGCACCGTTTTTCCTCAAACTGGCGGCCTGGGGCGGCGTGGTTTTCCTACATTTTCCCATCCTGATTATCGCCGCTTATGCGTTTAACACTGAAGATGCGGCGTTTAGTTTTCCACCGCAGGGCCTGACGCTGCGCTGGTTTAGCGTGGCAGCACAGCGTAGTGATATTCTTGATGCCGTGACACTGTCACTTAAAGTGGCGGCGCTGGCGACATTAATGGCGCTGGTGTTAGGGACGCTGGCAGCTGCCGCGCTGTGGCGACGAGACTTTTTCGGCAAAAACGCCATTTCGCTGTTACTGCTGCTGCCCATTGCGCTGCCGGGCATTGTCACTGGTCTGGCGCTATTAACCGCTTTTAAAACCATCAATCTGGAGCCGGGATTTTTCACCATCGTGGTCGGTCATGCGACTTTTTGCGTAGTGGTGGTGTTTAACAATGTCATCGCCCGTTTTCGCCGCACCTCGTGGAGTCTGGTTGAGGCGTCAATGGATCTTGGGGCCAATGGCTGGCAAACCTTCCGCTACGTAGTGTTGCCGAATCTCAGTTCGGCGCTACTGGCAGGAGGAATGCTGGCGTTTGCCTTGTCGTTCGATGAAATCATCGTTACGACTTTTACGGCAGGTCATGAACGAACGTTACCGTTGTGGTTGCTCAATCAGCTTGGGCGACCGCGTGATGTACCGGTAACTAACGTGGTGGCACTGCTGGTTATGTTGGTAACAACCTTGCCGATCCTGGGGGCCTGGTGGCTAACCCGCGAAGGCGACAATGGTCAATAACCACTGATACAGGAATATGCTATGCAACATAAGTTACTGATTAACGGAGAACTGGTTAGCGGCGAAGGGGAAAAACAGCCTGTCTATAATCCGGCAACGGGGGACGTTTTACTGGAGATTGCCGAGGCATCCGCAGAGCAGGTCGATGCTGCTGTGCGCGCGGCAGATGCAGCATTTGCCGAATGGGGGCAAACCACGCCGAAAGTGCGTGCGGAATGTCTGCTGAAACTGGCTGATGTTATCGAAGAAAATGGTCAGGTTTTTGCCGAACTGGAGTCCCGTAATTGTGGCAAACCGCTGCATAGTGCGTTCAATGATGAAATCCCGGCGATTGTCGATGTTTTTCGCTTTTTCGCGGGTGCGGCGCGCTGTCTGAATGGTCTGGCGGCAGGTGAATATCTTGAAGGTCATACTTCGATGATCCGTCGCGATCCGTTGGGGGTCGTGGCTTCTATCGCACCGTGGAATTATCCGCTGATGATGGCAGCGTGGAAACTGGCTCCGGCGCTGGCGGCAGGGAACTGCGTAGTGCTTAAACCATCAGAAATTACCCCGCTGACCGCGTTGAAGTTGGCAGAGCTGGCGAAAGATATCTTCCCGGCAGGCGTGATTAACGTACTGTTTGGCAGAGGCAAAACGGTGGGTGATCCGCTGACCGGTCATCCCAAAGTGCGGATGGTGTCGCTGACGGGCTCTATCGCCACCGGCGAGCACATCATCAGCCATACCGCGTCGTCCATTAAGCGTACTCATATGGAACTTGGTGGCAAAGCGCCAGTGATTGTTTTTGATGATGCGGATATTGAAGCAGTGGTCGAAGGTGTACGTACATTTGGCTATTACAATGCTGGACAGGATTGTACTGCGGCTTGTCGGATCTACGCGCAAAAAGGCATTTACGATACGCTGGTGGAAAAACTGGGTGCTGCGGTGGCAACGTTAAAATCTGGTGCGCCGGATGACGAGTCTACGGAGCTTGGACCTTTAAGCTCGCTGGCGCATCTCGAACGCGTCAGCAAGGCAGTAGAAGAGGCGAAAGCGACAGGGCACATCAAAGTGATCACTGGCGGTGAAAAGCGCAAGGGTAATGGCTATTACTATGCGCCGACGCTGCTGGCTGGCGCATTACAGGACGATGCCATCGTGCAAAAAGAGGTATTTGGTCCAGTAGTGAGTGTTACGCTCTTCGACAACGAAGAACAGGTGGTGAACTGGGCGAATGACAGCCAGTACGGACTTGCATCTTCGGTATGGACGAAAGATGTGGGCAGGGCGCATCGCGTCAGCGCACGGCTGCAATATGGTTGTACCTGGGTCAATACCCATTTCATGCTGGTAAGTGAAATGCCGCACGGTGGACAGAAACTTTCTGGTTACGGCAAGGATATGTCACTTTATGGGCTGGAGGATTACACCGTCGTCCGCCACGTCATGGTTAAACATTAAGGATAATATTGCAGATCGTAAGAGTATGAGATGATCTTGCGTACTGTCAGAGCACTGATTTCTCTGACAGTACGTGCTGCGTGCAAAATCACTACATCAAATAAACCAGCCAAATCTCATAGAGATAAGAGTAAACAAACCAACAGCAGCAAAGACATTTATCAGTACTACAGTTCTACTGGAAACATTCATTTTTGCCACCTTTTATCATTGCCCCTATGTGTATAGTACGGGTTAAGAAAATCCGCAATAATACTCATTCTGAAGATGGATAAGGGCAAGTTGCTGTTTGATGATTTTTTCTCAAACTGGTGAAAAAACTTGATGCACGTCAAAAAATGACGCATATTTGCGCGCGTTTTATTCATCTGGCTGGACGCCCGTACATGTCTCTCTATCAACATATGCTTGTTTTTTATGCGGTTATGGCAGCAATCGCATTTCTTATCACCTGGTTTCTTTCTCACGATAAGAAACGCATCCGTTTCTTAAGCGCCTTTCTGGTGGGGGCAACATGGCCGATGAGTTTCCCGGTGGCGCTGTTGTTTTCACTGTTTTAAATCTTACTCACTGGCTTGACGGCACCACGCAGACTTATATCATTTGGATGAATCGATAAATTTCACAAGTGGTTAAGGAGAAAGTATGTCGCATCTGGATGAAGTCATCGCGCGCGTGGATGCCGCGATTGAAGAGAGCGTCATTGCCCATATGAACGAATTATTAATCGCCCTGAGCGATGACGCGGAGTTAAGTCGGGAAGATCGCTACACCCAGCAGCAGCGTTTGCGCACCGCTATTGCTCATCACGGTCGCAAGCATAAAGAAGATATGGAAGCGCGCCACGAACAGTTAACCAAAGGCGGCACCATCCTCTGATTAAAATGAGCGTCTGGCTACCAACCAGGCGCCAACCACAAGTAAAATTGCGCCACAAATTGGGCCGAACAACGCCCGTAGTGGTACGCCATGACTGCGGAAGATATCCAGCATCAGACCGCCAATTAGCTGGCTGGCGACCAGTACTGCAATAGTTGTCGCCGCTCCCACATTCTGATATCCGCTGATACTGGCGAAGACAAAAAACGATCCCAGCAAGCCGGGTATAAGTGTCCACCAGCGCACGCTGGACACCAGTTCGCCAAACCCCGCCATGCCTTGTTTAAACCATAAAATAGAAACAAAGAGCACAATCCCCACCAGTGAGTTCAGCAACATGGCGATGAGAATGGTAGAGGAGGTCTGGGTGATGCGCACCATCAGCGTATTCTGGACTACCAGACCAATTCCGGCGGCAATCAAAAAAGCAAGGGTGAGCGACTGATTCATCCAATCGCGTCCGGTTCAGTGCGTTCGTCGAGTTGCAACTGCATAAATGTCAGATCCAGCCAGCGCCCAAATTTAGTGCCCACCTGCGGCATTTGTGCGGTGACGACAAATCCCAGCGAATGGTGCAGATGCAGCGAGGCCTGATTTTGCGATTCGATCCCGGCGACCATGACATGCTTCCCGCAATCCCGCGCTTCATCAATCAATCGGCTTAACAATTTACGCCCCAGACCTTTGCCCTGATGATCGGGATGGACATAAACCGAATGTTCCACGGTATGGCGAAAACCATCGAAACTACGCCAGTCGCCAAACGAGGCATATCCCGTCACTACGCCATCTTCTTCACTCACCAGCACCGGATAACCTGCTATGGTCCGCGCTTCAAACCAGGCAATGCGGTTATCTGCATCAACCGTTTGGTCATTCCAGATAGCCGCCGTATACAACACGGCGTGGTTATAAATTTCCGCAATGGCAGCACAATCGGCTTTGCGGGCAAAACGGATGGACATGTCTGGCCTCGATAAAATAATGATGATGATGTTATCAATACTATCGAAAACAGCCCGAAGCAACGGATTCCTCGATGAAATTATTGCGTGTTGCAGAGGGGATGTGACGGCTGCAAACAAAACCAATCCCGTGAGCCTGCTACTATTGATGGATTCATGCCAAAAGCACAGGAGAGCATTATGGGGCAACAAAAGCAGCGTAATCGACGTTGGGTTCTGGCCTCGCGTCCACATGGCGCACCGGTTCCGGAGAATTTCCGTCTTGAAGAAGATGATGTCGCCACACCGGGTGAAGGACAGGTGTTACTGCGCACAGTTTATTTGTCCCTGGACCCGTATATGCGTGGACGTATGAGCGATGAGCCATCTTATTCACCGCCTGTTGATATTGGCGGCGTGATGGTCGGCGGCACGGTGAGCCGTGTTGTGGAGTCGAATCATCCTGATTATCAGCCTGGCGACTGGGTGCTGGGCTACAGTGGATGGCAGGACTATGACATATCCAGTGGTGATGATCTGGTGAAACTTGGCGATCATCCGCAAAATCCATCGTGGTCGCTGGGTGTGCTGGGGATGCCAGGCTTTACCGCTTATATGGGGCTGCTGGATATCGGTCAGCCTAAAGAGGGCGAAACGTTGGTGGTAGCTGCGGCGACAGGTCCTGTGGGAGCAACGGTGGGGCAAATCGGCAAACTTAAAGGTTGCAGGGTGGTGGGGGTTGCCGGTGGCGCGGAAAAATGCCGCCATGCTATCGAGGTGCTGGGCTTCGATGTTTGTCTTGATCACCACGCGGATGATTTTGCCGAACAACTGGTGAAAGCGTGCCCAAAAGGTATTGATATCTATTATGAAAACGTGGGCGGTAAGGTATTTGATGCAGTGCTACCATTACTTAATACATCTGCGCGCATTCCCGTTTGTGGCTTAGTGAGCAGCTATAACGCTACAGAGCTACCACCCGGTCCGGATCGTTTACCCCTGTTGATGGCAACGGTGCTGAAAAAACGTATTCGCTTGCAAGGGTTTATTATCGCTCAGGATTATGGTCACCGCATCCATGAGTTTCAGAAGGAGATGGGGCAATGGGTGAAAGAGGATAAAATCCACTACCACGAAGATATTACTGATGGTTTAGAGAATGCGCCACAGACGTTTATCGGCCTGCTGAAGGGTAAAAACTTCGGCAAAGTGGTGATCCGCGTCGCGGGTGATGATTAAAGTTTCAACGGCGGCGTAAGCCGCCATAAAAATCCAGGCAAAAAGCTTATTTTCAGCTTTAATTAACTAACCACGTCATTGTTCTGCTGCTAATAACAACAAAGGTGGGTGGTTTATGATTATTCACTTTAATACACCAGGTGAACTCCTTCTGCCGTGCAGGCAGGGTTGGACAGAAAACACGCGAAGGAATTAAAATGCCTGGAATGGGAAAAATGAAACATGTCAGTTTGACTCTGCAGGTTGAGAACGACCTGAAACATCAGCTTAGTATTGGCGCATTAAAACCTGGCGCACGCCTGATTACTAAAAATCTGGCGGAGCAATTAGGTATGAGTATTACACCTGTGCGTGAAGCATTATTACGTCTGGTTTCGGTGAATGCGCTTTCTGTCGCACCTGCACAAGCATTTACAGTTCCGGAAGTGAGGAAACGTCAATTAGACGAAATCAATCGGATCCGCTACGAACTGGAATTAATGGCAGTTGCTCTGGCTGTTGAAAACCTCACCCCGCAAGACCTGGCGGAACTCCAGGAATTGCTCGAGAAATTACAGCAGGCGCAAGAAAAGGGCGACATGGAACAAATCATTAATGTAAACAGGCTATTTCGCTTAGCGATTTATCATCGCTCAAATATGCCCATCCTGTGTGAGATGATTGAGCAACTGTGGGTCAGGATGGGGCCTGGTTTACATTATCTCTATGAAGCGATTAATCCAGCGGAATTACGGGAGCATATAGAAAACTATCATCTGTTACTCGCTGCGTTAAAAGCAAAAGACAAAGAGGGATGCAGACATTGTCTTGCTGAAATTATGCAACAAAATATTGCTATTTTATACCAGCAATACAATCGTTAAAGTAAATGCCCGGCAAATACCGGGCATCAAGGTAATTACTCAAATCTCCACGCAATATTCATGCCGACACCATAATTTCGTCCGGGCGAAGGTTCGTAATATCGCCCGTTTGACTCATTGACAATGACAGAACCAACGTATTCTTTATCGAATAAATTATCGACACGACCAAATAAATCCACAGTTAAATTGTGGTAATTGTATTTATACCCGGTGAATAAGCCGACGAGAGTATAAGACGGCGCTTTTGCCGTATTTTCATCATCTGCCATAATATCGCCCATATAACGCGCTTCCGTGCCTGCATACCAACCATCTTCCGGTACATAACCTATCGACGCAAAGCCCATATTACGGGCGATCCCTGGCATCCGATTACCGTTACAATCCTGTTCATTGCAAACATTGCTGCGATAGGTCGCATCAAGCCAGGTCCAGGACGCGTTTACGCGAAAATCTCCTGCGAAACGTTGATCCCATGCCAGTTCAGCGCCTTGACGACGGGTCTTTCCGGCATTTTTGTAAGTCGTACGCCCACCGCTACTGCTATCGACAACAATTTCATCATCAGTGTCGGTCTGAAACAATGCGAGACTAAGCAGCCCATCACCAATACGCGTTTTACTGCCGATCTCAATTGTATCGTTGGTGGATGGTTTTAAACCAAAGTTCATACCGCTTTGCCCATCAGCACGATAAGACAGCTCATTAATCGTCGGCGTTTCAAAACCTCGCCCGGCTGCCAGATAGATATTCCAGGCATCGGTCATTGCATATTTTAACGAACCGGCAGGTAGCCATTTATGATAACTGGCATCACCGCTGTCATCGCCGTTACCCGGAGTAACGTAATGGTCGTTGGAATCAAACCACACGGAGCTGTAGCGCACGCCAGCATCCAGCGACAGTTTTTCGCTCAGCTGCCACTGCGTCTGTAAATAGGGATCGATGTTCCACATCAGATTGCGTTCGTCGCGACGCAACTCACCTTTTTGCCCGTACTCCGGCATGCCGCTATTCAGGCGGAAGTTATTGTAGCCCTTGCGGTTTTCACTCATGTTTTCGTAGTTCAGGCCGGTAGTGAACGTGACCGGAACGCCCAGTTCACCACGGTGTGTCCAGCGGCTGTCTATCCCCTGGTAATGGCGTTGCAGGGTAATCACGCCGCCCGCATGTGACGGGTTAAGTTGGGGGGCCATCGGGATTGACTGGTACTGGGTCGTTTCTCGCTCTCCGGCATACATCATCACACTCATATCATCTTGCGCGCTCAGGCTACGCTCATAGCGCAACCCAGCCTGAGTTTGCTTGATGGTTTTTCGCGTGTCGTACTGTTCTGCACGAGGCGCTTGTTGTGGATTAGCCTTCCATTCTGCTTTGGTTAGCCCACCTGGGTCATCTGCTTTGATATCCACACTATTGAAAATCAGACTTAATTTGCTGGCTTCATCAATGCGTACGCCCAGTTTGGCATTAGCTAAATTTTTCTGTGCGCCACTATGGTCACGATAGCCGTGGGTCGTAAAACGCGTGGTTGAGACGGTGTAATCGACATCGCCAGGCTGTGTGCCGTCTCCCGTTGCGCCCGTTGCTTTCAGCCCATAGCGCCAGCTGCCAAAACTGCCGTAGTAACTACTGGCTTCAATGGTTGGTGGCTGTTGTCCGGTCTGGGTGGTGACATTCATTACCCCACCAGACGCGTTGCCATACAGGGCAGAGAAGGGGCCACGCAGCACTTCCACATTTTGCACACTGCTTAAATCGATGTTGGATGTTTGCCCTTGCCCGTCGGGCATGGTGGCGGGAATACCGTCCACATACAGGCGAATACCGCGAATACCGTAAGTGGAGCGGGAGCCAAATCCGCGAATCGACAGCTGTAAATCTTGCGCATAGTTCTGCCGGTTTTGTACCTGCAAACCAGGCACGCCGGTCAGTGATTCGGACAAGTTAATGCGCGGTGTTGCCAGGCGCATCTCCTCGCCATCCACCACGCTTACTGCTGCTGGGGTATCCAGTTCTGAAACCACCTGCGGTGCGGCACTGACAATCATAGTCTGTTCATCAGCGGCAAAAACAACGGGGGAAAGGACAAGCAGTGCGGGCAAAACGGTCTGTCGGACGGAAAAAATCTTCATGAAAAAAGCCAGGTTAAGAATGGGAAAACGCCGTTATGGTAATGAAATTGTAAATTTATGGAAAACGAAACGGCACGATACGTTAAGTAATTGAGAAAATTGTAGTCGTAACGGCAAGAAATGCTCCACATTTGAGAAAATAATGATTACCATTCCCATTTATAACAAGAGCGTAACGATGATTACGCTTAGCGAAGCATTGTGAAGCAGCAAAAATATCGGTTCATCAAAGGGAGTCGTCATGCATTTACGTCATCTGTTTTCATCGCGCCTGCGTGGTTCATTACTGTTAGGTTCATTGCTTGTTGCTTCATCATTCAGTACGCAGGCCGCAGAAGAAATGCTGCGTAAAGCGGTAGGTAAAGGTGCCTACGAAATGGCTTATAGCCAGCAAGAAAACGCACTGTGGCTCGCCACTTCGCAAAGCCGCAAACTGGATAAAGGTGGCGTGGTTTATCGTCTTGATCCGGTCACTCTGGAAGTGACGCAGGCGATCCATAACGATCTCAAGCCGTTTGGTGCCACCATCAATAACACGACTCAGACGTTGTGGTTTGGTAACACCGTAAACAGCGCGGTCACGGCGATAGATGCCAAAACGGGCGAGGTGAAAGGCCGTCTGGTGCTGGATGATCGTAAGCGCACGGAAGAGGTGCGCCCGCTGCAACCGCGTGAGCTGGTAGCTGATGATGCCACGAACACCGTTTACATCAGTGGTATTGGTAAAGAGAGCGTGATTTGGGTCGTTGATGGCGAGAATATCAAACTGAAAACCGCCATCCAGAACACCGGTAAAATGAGTACCGGTCTGGCGCTGGATAGCAAAGGCAAACGTCTTTACACCACTAACGCTGACGGCGAATTGATTACCATCGACACCGCCGACAATAAAATCCTCAGCCGTAAAAAGCTGCTGGATGACGGCAAAGAGCACTTCTTTATCAACATTAGCCTTGATACCGCCAGGCAGCGTGCATTTATCACCGATTCTAAAGCCGCAGAAGTGTTAGTGGTCGATACCCGTAATGGCAATATTCTGGCGAAGGTTGCGGCACCAGAATCACTGGCTGTGCTGTTTAACCCAGCGCGTAATGAAGCCTACGTAACGCATCGTCAGGCAGGTAAAGTCAGTGTGATTGACGCGAAAAGCTATAAAGTGGTGAAAACGTTCGATACGCCGACTCATCCAAACAGCCTGGCGCTGTCTGCCGATGGCAAAACGCTGTATGTCAGTGTGAAACAAAAATCCACTAAACAGCAGGAAGCTACCCAGCCGGACGATGTGATTCGTATTGCGCTGTAATAGATGTGGCGAGGGTGAAAACGGAGAGACTTGCCTGACTTTTATCACGCCGCATGCGGCACACCTTCGTCAGTAATCTAAATTTGCCCGGCACGTAGCCGGGCAATTTTGCAATTAGCTCGCCGTTTCAGGCTTAAACACAATTTCCTGTTTTTCTTCATCTTCCTCGACGACTGGCGCAGTGCTGTGAATTTCAGCAACGCGTTTGCGCACACCAAACCAGCCTATAACCAGCAGAATACCGATAATCGGCAGCGCCGCGATAGTATAAGTCCCGTTCGGGTAATCGAACGCCATCAGCACCAGGACACTCAGTAAAAACAGTAATGTCAGCCAGGAAGTGAAGGGCGCGCCAGGCAGTTTAAAACTGACATCCGCTGCTTTGCCTTGTTTAATTGCTTTACGCAGGCGCATCTGGCACACGATGATAAACGCCCATGAAGCGATGATTCCCAGCGACGCGAAGTTCAACACAATCTCAAATACGCGCGACGGCACCAGATAGTTGAGGAATACGCCGACGACATACACAACTAGTGTCGCCAGAATCCCGGCATACGGCACATGCTGACGACTCATTTTCGCCATAAAACTCGGTGCGGAACCGCCCATCGCCATTGAGCGCAGAATACGTCCGGTGCAGTACAGACCTGAGTTCAGGCTGGAGAGGGCAGCGGTCAGCACCACAATGTTCATAATGCTGCCGATATATGGCACACCCAGTTTAGAGAAAAACGTCACGAACGGACTTTGCCCCGCCTGATACGCGCTCCACGGCAATAGCATAACCAGCAACACCACGGAGCCGACGTAAAACAGGCCAATACGCCAAATCACGCTGTTAATCGCTTTAGGCACCATGGTCTGCGGATCTTTACATTCTCCGGCAGCTGTACCCACCATTTCAATGGAGGCAAAAGCAAACACTACGCCCTGAATCAACACCAGAGCAGGCAGCAAACCGTGGGGGAAGAAGCCGCCATTATCGGTAATTAAATGAAAGCCAGTGGTGTTGCCATCCAGCGGCTGACCACTACCGAGGAACACTGTACCCACGACCAAAAAGGTCACAATGGCGAGCACTTTAATAAGCGCAAACCAGAACTCCATCTCCGCAAACCATTTCACACCGATCATATTCATGGTGCCAACGATGGTAAGTGCAGCGAGCGCAAAGACCCACTGCGGCACGCCGCCAAACGCACCCCAGTAATGCATATACAGAGCGACGGCGGTAATATCAACAATCCCCGTCATCGCCCAGTTGATGAAGTACATCCAGCCAGCAACATAAGCGGCTTTCTCACCCAAAAACTCACGGGCATAAGAGACAAAACTGCCACTGGAAGGGCGGTGTAGCACCAGCTCACCCAATGCACGCAGAATAAAAAACGAAAACAAGCCACAAATTAAATAAACCAGTGCCAATGCTGGACCCGCCATTTGCAGTCGGGCTCCTGCACCTAAAAACAAGCCGGTGCCAATCGCGCCGCCAATGGCGATCATCTGTACCTGGCGATTGCCCATCGCTTTGTGATACCCCTCTTCGTGGGCATTAAGCCAGCGGCGTTTCGCGGCGTGTTGATCTGAAGTGTCGGTGTCGTGTTTACTCATTGCTCTCCCTGATTGCTTTAATGAAAAAGTCATATAAGTTGCCATGAACAATGTTTATTCATCCTGGCGATGATAGTTATCACCATTATTCTTTATGGGTATAAAACTATCGGCGCAGCATCCTACCCGTTATCGATAAACGATGCAAAACATCCCCTTACAATCCTGAAGGGGAATAATACAACTGACGAAAAAATGACAAATCTTTTTGCTGGTTAACCTGTGTACTGTCCTACACTTAATCTTTAAAAGATTGTGAGGGCATATGATTAAGGTGTATGGCGTACCCGGATGGGGCTCTACAATCAGTGAGCTGATGCTAACACTGGCTGATATTCCTTATCAGTTCGTTGATGTCAGTGGTTTTGACCACGAGGGAGCTTCACGCGAGTTATTGAAAACCCTGAACCCGTTGTGTCAGGTTCCGACACTGGCGCTGGAAAATGACGAGATTATGACGGAGACAGCGGCGATTGCATTTATGGTTCTCGATCGTCGCCCGGACCTTGCGCCACCGGTTGGGCGCGCCGAACGTCAGCAGTTTCAACGGCTATTGGTCTGGCTGGTTGCTAATGTCTATCCAACATTCACTTTCGCCGATTACCCTGAGCGTTGGGCATCTGACGCACCTGAACAGTTAAAGAAGAATGTAATTGAATATCGCAAATCACTTTATATCTGGCTGAATTCACAATTGACCGCTGAACCTTATGCCTTTGGTGAGCAACTAACGCTGGTGGACTGTTATCTCTGCACCATGCGCACATGGGGGCCGGGGCATGAATGGTTTCAGGATAATGCGCAGAATATCAGCGCGATCGCTGATGCTGTATGTCAGTTACCGAAATTACAAGAAGTATTAAAAAGGAATGAAATTATTTGAGTGGGATACCAGAAGATTATGTTATTTATTATTCAGTAACTTTATCCACAATGATGGGTGTAATTAATTAAATTCATGTTATGTTTTTTGATTTATATCACTCTCCCCTTCATTCAGCTTGTCTATTTCATTTCCTCTGAAAAGAAACTAACTATTCACATTGTGCAGATGTTTCACTTGTTATCACAGGTATTCTATAATCTCAAAAAGTTTTTAATGATGGATATGCTCGGAGTTGGAGATGCAATTAATATTAATACAAATAAAAATATCCGGCAGGTATGCTAAAAGGATAAATGGCGTTCTCTGTATTTATTCGCAATTATCTGTAGGACAAATATGGAGAGCTTGATGAGTCAGAGCTAAAACAGCAATTGATTAATAAACATGTTGATTTATTCAAGAAAATGGATGTATTTTAAATGTTGATTCTTAATATAACCTAATCAATAGATTAT
The DNA here is from genome assembly GCF_028421345.1 of Escherichia sp. S10b. Taxonomy (NCBI): domain Bacteria; kingdom Pseudomonadati; phylum Pseudomonadota; class Gammaproteobacteria; order Enterobacterales; family Enterobacteriaceae; genus Escherichia; species Escherichia sp. S10b. The sequence continues at coordinate 784 of NZ_JAHZSO010000007.1, read as the reverse complement.
CAAGTGAGAGCTACACATTATTGGAGGGGCAGGGGAAAACACCATTTTGGGAACAATGCATCAGGTACTCTTACCACTGAAGCAAGATCATCCGGCACCAGGTGGTGGTGCAGTGCTTTGGAAATGGTCCCCTCGGGGGAGTTGTCATTATTTTCTATGCTATTTGCTTATTATATTCATCAGGTGAATTTAATAAATTCCTAATTTGAAATATCCACTATTAAGCTAGTGTTTAACGACGTTAAGATGGCAATGTGCAGATCATGTTATCAGGGTGGGGCGGTAGCGTATATTCCTTATACAAATCATCATTCATTTCAATGATTGTTATTGAATTATTTATTGTTGTGAATAAAAAGACATTATGAATATTGGTTTGACTTTGCATATCAGGTTTTTTATTACTCGCTGTAATGTACGAGCCTGTCGTGAATAACGTCGAGAACCCATCCGTTGCGTTTGTGATTATTTTGTTGACTAAACAGACACCCGTTTCTCTGAAGTAAAATCCCAGACTAAATCATCACATAACCATGACATTTTTCTGATATTCCCCGGTAACGCCAGATGTCGACTCGCTTATCTCATCCGCCCGACATGTTGTACATGCAATATGTGCGGATTATTATTCATTTTCACGGAGGTTGCTATGTCAACCGGATTACGTTTCACACTGGAAGTGGACGGCCTGCCGCCGGATGCTTTTGCGGTGGTTTCCTTTCATCTGAACCAGTCACTCTCTTCGCTCTTTTCCCTCGATCTCTCCCTGGTCAGCCAGCAGTTT
>NZ_JAHZSO010000050.1:0-37558 GCF_028421345.1 Escherichia sp. S10b | reverse complement strand
TGCTATTAATATTTTGACGAATGATAAGGTATTCAAGGCAGGGTTAAGACGTAAGATGCGAAAAGCAGCCATGGACAGAAACTACCTGGCGTCAGTCCTTGCGGGGAGAAGGCTTTCGTAATCTTGCCCTGGCATTATTGTCGTAAAAACGCATTACCGGACACACGACATTCACAATGTGTGTTAATTTTACTGACATCTTTCAAAAGGAGCACAATCATGCCGCACATCGACATTAAATGTTTTCCGCGTGAACTGGACGAACAACAAAAAGCAGCACTTGCTGCAGATATTACCGACGTTATTATTCGCCATCTGAACAGTAAAGATAGCTCGATAAGCATTGCTCTACAGCAGATTCAACCAGAATCTTGGCAAGCTATCTGGGATGCCGAAATCGCGCCCCAAATGGAGGCTTTGATAAAGAAACCCGGTTACAGCATGTAATGCTTAACCCGCCGTAACTCGCTTGCCGCTGGTAACAAACGTGCCAGCACCTAAATGATGCAACGTATTGAGCTTATCATCATCAAACTGCCAGCGGCCTTCGACAAATACCCGTGCGTCTGCCGCTGCTGATACCACCTCGCCAAACAGCGTGTCGTATTTTTGTTGCGCAGAAGTCGCAGGTAGCAGGCGGCACTCCATCCACGCCAGGCATTTCTCTTCAACAAGTGGCAAACCAAGCACCGGACCTTTCACCACCGGAATGCCATAGCAATTAAATTTATCTTCTTCACGACCCGACACGCTTCCCACTGCCCACGTCCAGTTAGTTGCTGCAACGCCCGGGATAACGATGCCAAATTTACCGTTACGTTCAATCAACTCCCTGGTCCATGTCGATTTATCTACCACAATCGCCACGCGTGGCGGTTCAAACTCCACCGGCATTGACCAGGCTGCTGCCATAATGTTACGCCGCTGGGATTGCTCATCGAAACTGGTGATCATGACAGTTGGGCCATGATTTAACAGACGGCTGGCATGGTGTAATTCTATGGGGATGAATCGGCTCATGGTATCGCCTCGCGAAGAAGGTTTTTTTAAGCGTAGTCCGTAACGCAATAAGTAACGAAATTAACGGGATTGGCGATTTGCAAACGTGATGCATGTCCGCGATCGCACAAAATAGCCGGTGCGGCGTCTATTCCAGGTTATAAGTTGAGAAAACCACTAAGGGAAACGCCTGATGACGCCCATTCTGAATCACTATTTTGCCCGTATTAACTGGTCGGGAGCTGCTGCGGTCAATATTGATACGCTTCGTGCATTGCACCTGAAACACAATTGCACTATTCCGTTTGAAAACCTCGACGTTTTGCTGCCGAGGGAAATACAGCTTGATGATCAATCGCTGGAAGAGAAACTGGTGATAGCCCGTCGAGGCGGTTACTGTTTTGAGCAGAATGGCGTGTTTGAGCGGGTGTTACGCGAGCTGGAGTTTAACGTTCGCAGCTTGTTAGGGCGCGTAGTGTTATCAAATCCGCTAGCATTACCGCCGCGCACCCATCGTTTGCTGTTGGTGGAACTGGAAGAGGAAAAATGGATTGCTGATGTCGGTTTCGGTGGGCAGACGCTAACCGCGCCGATTCGTTTAGTTTCCGATCTCGTGCAGACCACGCCACACGGAGATTATCGGTTGTTGCAGGAGGGTGATGATTGGGTGTTGCAGTTTAATCATCATCAGCACTGGCAGTCGATGTACCGTTTTGATCTCTGCAAGCAGCAACAAAGCGATTATGTGATGGGCAATTTCTGGTCGGCGCACTGGCCGCAGTCGCATTTTCGCCATCATTTGCTGATGTGCCGCCATTTGCCGGACGGTGGCAAGCTAACGCTGACCAATTTTCATTTTACCCATTATGAAAATGGGCACGCGGTGGAGCAGCGAAATCTACCGGATGTGGCGTCATTATATGCTGTGATGCAAGAACAGTTTGGTCTGGGCGTGGATGATGCGAAACATGGCTTTACCGTGGATGAGTTAGCGCTGGTGATGGCGGCGTTTGATACGCACCCGGAGGCGGGAAAATAATTTATGTCAGGTTGCCGGATGCGGCGTAAACGCCTTATCCGGCATACATTAGCTCGGTTGTAGACCTGACAGGCGAAGCGCATCAGGCAACGGTTTCAGAGTTCAATTGCCCATTCGGCATGAAACAAAATCACCGCTGTGCCTGAAATGGTGACTTTTTCCGGTTGGTTATCACGAATTGTCACCGTCACTTCAATCATGCCGTCACGCCCCAATGCGCGCCCCTGATGGCCTTTAACACATAACACGTTGCCATCGTGGGGCAATACGTTGTGATGTACCAACCATGCACCCATCGGGCCATTGGCATTGCCAGTCACCGGATCTTCCACAATACCAATCGCAGGCGAGAACATACGACCATCGGTTTCGTTTTTGCCTGGGCGGATCTGGAACGGGAAGAAACCATTGCAGCCAATCTGTTTGCTGATAGCGCTCAGCGCAGCAAGATCAGGCGAAAGGGCGTCGATATCCACTTCCGGTTTCAACGGGATCATCACTTTTGAGTGTCCTGTTGTTGCGACCTGAATTGGCAAGCCCGGCAAAATATCGTCTTCAGTGAGATGAAGCGCGTTGATAATCGCCTCACGTGTTTCACCTTCCAGCGGTGGCTCAAAGCCCGGCGTACCTTGTTCCAGCGAAATACGATAATCATCGTTGTGCTTTTCGATAGTCACGCGATGTTTTCCTGCCAGCGATGTTTGCCAGATTGTGCAATTTCCTAAACCTAACACCTTCGCACGTACATAGTGCGCAGCTACTGTCGCGTGACCGCAAATCGGTACTTCAACCGTTGGCGTAAAGTAGCGGATGCGCACATCGCTGTCGTCGCTGTGCAGCAGAAAAGCAGTTTCCGAATGGCCTAACTCGCGGGCGATAAGCTGCATTTGCGCTTCGCTAAGATTATCGGCGGGGAAAACAACACCGGCAGAATTGCCGCGAAACGGTTGTGAGGTAAAAGCATCGACGTGGTACACCTGCGGTTTCATTAACGTTCTCCTGTGGCTGGAGAACTATCATAGCCTGCAAGTGGCCGGAGAGCGAAGGGCTATCCGGCCAGGGTGAAAATTATCGCCGCGAACGCACAATCTGATACCGACGAGTAAAGTACTCAAACGGCGCGCTCCACACATGCACCAATCTGGTGAACGGGAAGAGCAGGAAGATGGTCATTCCCAATACCAGATGCAGGCGGAAAACGAACGCTACGCCGTTAAGCATTTCTGACGATCCACCACGGAAAGTGACAATGCTTTGCGCCCAACCCACCAGCTTCATCATTTCGCTACCATCAGGATACTGTGCTGAAAACGGTATGGTACTTAGCCCCAGCAGACACTGGATCAGCAAAATGCTCATGATGATAATATCCGGCGTAGTGGAAGTTGCACGCACGCGCTGATTTGTCAGCCTGCGCCACAGCAGTCCTGCGCCGCCAATCAACGTCAACACACCGCAAATACCGCCGAGCACCATCGCCATGAGTTGTTTCGCTGCCACTGGCAAAAACCACGCGTACATCCAGTGCGGCGTTAACATGCCGAACAAGTGCCCGAAGAAAATCCCCAAAATGCCGATATGGAACAGATTCGACCATATCACCATCCCGCGTTTATCGAGCATTTGACTTGAGGAGGCGCGCCAGGTGTACTGCCCGTAGTCGTAGCGCAGCCAGCTGCCGAGGAAAAACACCGTCGCACAAATGTACGGGTAGATATCGTAAAAAAAGACGTTCAGATACTGAATCATTTCCCACCTCCCGCACTGATGTCGACATACTGCGGCGCGACATCCTGGCTAAAGCGTCGCTGATATTGATTAAGCGGCGAGTTGTCACACGCCGTGGCGTTATCTTCAATAAACTTCACCTGTTCCTCTTCCCACACTGCATCAAGCGCCTGGCGGGTGTCATCGCGCTCTTCGCTGTTTACTTGTTTTGTGACACTGTCACTTGAAAGGGAGCTTCCCGCCAGTTGCAGCAGAGCATCAAACAACGCGTACCACGGTGCCTCGCGTTGTTTTAAGCGACCGCCAAGCAGGGCGAGGATCGGCGCAACATTGAGCAATCCTTCTTTCGCCTGATCGTCAGGCAGTACGCTTAAATACTCCAGATACAGCGGTAGATAATCGGGCAGTTCCCGACAATCCAGCTGCAGGCCGACCTTTTCATACTCCGCCAGCAGGTCCACCATTGCCTGGCCGCGATCGCGGGACTCGGCATGAACATGTTCGAACAGCAGCAGCGATGTGGTACGTCCACGGTCAAACACTTCGCACCATTCGGCCTGTTTATCCAGCAGCGGCGCGTTAAGCAGGTTGTGGGTGAAATCCGTAAGCATCGGCGCGTCGCGGCGGATCAACGCCAGCGCGTCCTCCTTGCATTCCCACAACAGCTCGTCCGGATACTCCATCAACAGGCCGATCACTTTGAGGATCTGCATTATTCGCCCTCCGCTTTGTCGCGCACTTCGGTGATGTTGATGGCATCGATACGGCTACTGTTGAACAGGTTGAATTTACTGTCCGAACCGTGGCAACCGTCGCCAAAGGTAAAACCGCAGCCGTTGCGTTCTGCGAAGGCATCGCCCGCCATTTCCCGATGGCTCGTCGGGATGACAAAACGATCTTCATAGTTGGCAATGGCGAGGTAACGATACATCTCTTCGACCTGGGCGACGCTCAGGCCTACTTCGTCGATGGCACGAGTATCAGTAACGCCTTCCACGGTTTGTGAACGCATATAGTGGCGCATCGCCATCATCCGTTTCAGCGCCCGCAGTACCGGACCGGTATCGCCGGCACTCAACATATTGGCGAGATATTGCACCGGAATACGCAGGCTTTCGATGGCGGGCAGCACGCCTTCGCTTTTCGGCAAACCGCCCGCATCTGCGTAGGACTGAATCGGCGACAGCGGAGGAACGTACCAGACCATTGGCAGGGTGCGATATTCAGGGTGCAGCGGTAGCGCCAGTTTCCAGTCCATCGCCATTTTGTAGACAGGCGAACGCTGGGCAGCTTCAATCACGTTTTGTGGAATACCTTGTTTCAGGGCTTCCTCGATCACTGAGGGATCGTGTGGATCGAGGAATACTTCGCACTGACGTTCATAGAGGTCAACTTCGCGCTCGGTGCTCGCCGCTTCCTCAATGCGGTCGGCGTCGTAAAGCAGCACGCCCAGATACCGGATGCGACCCACGCAGGTTTCTGAGCACACGGTGGGTTGGCCTGACTCAATTCGCGGATAACAGAAGATACATTTTTCTGACTTGCCGCTTTTCCAGTTGAAGTAGATTTTTTTGTACGGACAACCGCTAATGCACAAACGCCAGCCACGGCATTTATCCTGATCAATCAGCACAATGCCGTCTTCTTCGCGTTTGTAGATAGCGCCGCTTGGGCAGGTCGCCACGCAACTGGGATTGAGGCAGTGTTCGCACAGGCGCGGCAGGTACATCATGAAGGTGTTTTCAAACTGCCCGTACATCTCCTTTTGCATGGCCTCGAAGTTGCGGTCGCGGGCACGTTTTTCAAACTCGCCGCCCAGCAGTTCTTCCCAGTTTGGGCCCCAGATCACTTTGTCCATCCGTTTGCCGTCAATCAGTGAACGCGGGCGAGCAGTAGGGATATGTTTGCCTTCCGGTGCGCTATGCAAATGTTCGTAGTCGAAGGTGAAAGGTTCGTAGTAATCATCAATCTGCGGCACCACCGGGTTGGCGAAGATTTTGGTTATTACGCCCATCTTGCTGCCCAGACGCGGACGGATCTTGCCATTCACATCGCGGACCCAGCCGCCTTGCCACTCTTCCTGATCTTCCCAGTTTTTCGGATAACCAATGCCCGGTTTGGTTTCGACGTTGTTAAACCATGCGTACTCCATGCCTTCGCGCCCGGTCCAGACGTTTTTACAGGTCACCGAACAGGTATGGCAGCCGATACATTTGTCGAGGTTAAGCACCATGCCGACTTGTGAACGGATTTTCATTTTTTCGCCTCCTGTACCTGATCGCGACCTTCATCATCCAGCCAGTTAACGTTCTTCATCTTGCGGATCATGATGAACTCATCGCGGTTCGATCCGACGGTGCCGTAGTAGTTAAAGCCCCAGGCCAGCTGCGCGTAACCGCCAATCATATGCGTTGGTTTCGGGCAAACGCGGGTGACCGAGTTATGAATGCCGCCGCGCATGCCAGTTACTTCCGAACCAGGAATATTCATAATGCGTTCTTGGGCGTGATACATCATGGTCATGCCCGGCGGTACACGTTGGCTGACCACCGCGCGGGCAGTCAGCGCGCCGTTGGCGTTGAATACTTCCACCCAGTCGTTATCGACAATGGTCAGTTCTCGGGCATCTGTTTCGCTGATCCAGACAATCGGTCCACCGCGAGAGAGCGTCAGCATTAGCAGGTTTTCACTGTAGGTTGAGTGAATGCCCCATTTCTGGTGCGGCGTCAGGAAGTTAAGTGCTTTTTCCGGGAAGCCGTTTGGCGGTATCTGGCGCATCTCACTGACGCTACGGGTGTCGATAGGCGGGCGATAAGCCACCAGGCTTTCACCAAAAGCACGCATCCACGGATGATCCTGATAGAGCTGCTGGCGTCCCGACAGCGTGCGCCACGGAATTAACTCATGAACGTTGGTGTATCCCGCGTTATAGGATACGTGATCGCTTTCCAGACCGGACCAGGTGGGGCTGGAGATAATTTTACGCGGCTGCGCCTGAATATCGCGAAAGCGAATCTTCTCGTCCTCTTTGTGCAGCGCCAGATGGGTATGTTCGCGCCCGGTGATCTCGCCCAGCGCCTGCCACGCTTTGACTGCAACATGACCGTTGGTTTCCGGTGCCAGTGCCAGAATCACTTCTGAAGCGTCAATGGCGGTGTCAATCAGCGGACGCCCCTGTGCCGGGCCATCACGCTTGGTGTAATTGAGTTTGCCGAGGAAATCGATTTCATCCTGCGTATTCCACGAAATCCCTTTACCGCCATTGCCAAGTTTGTCCATCAATGGCCCGAGCGAGGTAAAGCGTTCATACGTAGCAGGGTAGTCGCGCTCCACCGCCACAATATTCGGCGCGGTTTTGCCTGGAATCAGATCGCATTCGCCTTTGCGCCAGTCGAGCACTTCACACGGCTGTGAGAGCTCTGCCGGAGAGTCATGCAGTAGGGGTTGTAATACCACGTCGGTTTCTTTGCCAAGATGACCCACGCACACTTGCGAAAATGCTTTGGCGATACCTTTGTAGATTTCCCAGTCGCTGCGTGATTCCCACGCCGGATCGACCGCCGCAGAAAGCGGATGAATAAACGGATGCATATCCGAGGTGTTCATATCGTCTTTTTCGTACCAGGTGGCGGTGGGCAGAACGATATCGGAGAACAGGCAGGTACTGGACATGCGGAAGTCGAGCGTCACCAGCAGGTCGAGCTTGCCTTCAATCGCCGCAGTTTGCCACTCGACTTCTTCCGGTTTGATCCCGTCGCTGGCACCGAGTTCCTCGCCCTGAATCCCGCTTTCGGTCCCCAGCAGATACTTCTGCATATACTCGTGGCCTTTGCCGGAGGAGCCAAGCAGGTTAGAGCGCCAGACAAACAAATTACGCGGATGATTGCTGCCGCTATCTGGTTGTTCGCAGGCCATACGTAAATCGCCCGATTTCAGCGCCTGGGCGGTAAATTCTGTGGGGGATAATCCGGCCTTGTCGGCTTCAGCTTTAATCCCGAGCGGGTTACGCCCCAGCTGCGGCGCAGAAGGTAGCCAGCCCATACGTTCGGCGCGAACGTTGAAATCAATCAGATGACCGCTGTACTTACTGGCATCGGCGAGCGGTGAAAGTAACTCCTGAGCAGAGACTTTTTCATAGCGCCATTGGCTGGAATGATTGTAGAAAAACGAGGTGCTGTTCATTTGGCGCGGTGGTCGGTTCCAGTCGAGCGCAAAGGCCAGTGGCAACCAGCCGGTTTGTGGGCGCAGTTTTTCCTGGCCGACATAGTGTGCCCAGCCGCCACCGCTTTGCCCGACACAACCGCAGAAGATCAGCATATTGATCATCCCACGGTAGTTCATATCCATGTGATACCAGTGGTTGACGCCAGCGCCGAGGATAATCATTGAGCGCCCATGCGTTTTATGGGCAGTATCGGCAAATTCACGAGCGATGGATTCAATATACTGGCGCGGCACGCCGGTAATTTGCTCACCCCAGGCTGGGGTGTACGGTTTGATTTCAGCGTAATCTTTCGCACTGTTTTCATCTTCCAGCCCGCGATCGAGGCCGTAATTCGCCAGTACCAAATCATAAACGCTGACCACCGGACAGGTGTTGCCATCGACTAACGTCAGGTTTTTAACGGGCAATTGGCGCACCAGCACCGGATTGTGTTTTACGCTGCGAAAATGCGGATTTTCAATGCCGCCAAAGTAGGGGAAGGCCACGCCTGCAACAGCGTCATGTTGACCGAGCAGGGTTAACGACAATTCGGTTTCCGTACCGGCGGCAATGGATTCCAGATTCCATTTGCCTTTTTCTCCCCAGCGGAAACCAATCGCACCGTTCGGCACTACCAATTCACCTGCGGTATTAACTGCTACGGTTTTCCACTGCGGATTGTTGCTTTCGCCCAGTCCATCCACCAGGTCAGATGCGCGGATCATGCGCCCGGGAACGTAGCTACCATCGTCGCGAGGCTCCAGCATTACCAGCATCGGCATGTCGCTGTAGCGGCGGCAGTAGTTGATAAAGTAGTCGCTGGGATTATCGAGATGAAACTCTTTTAAAATCACATGGCCCATTGCCATCGCCAGGGCGCTATCAGTGCCTTGTTTCGGTGCCAGCCACTGGTCGCACAATTTGGCCACTTCAGAGTAGTCAGGGGTAATGGCGATAGTTTTAGTGCCTTTGTAGCGTACTTCGGTAAAGAAGTGGGCGTCCGGCGTACGTGTCTGCGGTACGTTAGACCCCCAGGCGATGATGTAGCTGGAGTTATACCAGTCGGCAGATTCCGGTACGTCGGTTTGCTCGCCCCAGGTCATCGGCGAGGCGGGCGGCAGGTCGCAATACCAGTCGTAGAAGCTTAAACAGGTGCCGCCAAGCAGTGACAGATAACGCGTTCCGGCGGCGTAAGAAACCATCGACATCGCCGGGATCGGCGAGAAACCGGCAACGCGATCCGGGCCGTAGGTTTTGATGGTCCAGACGTTAGCGGCGGCAATCAGCTGGTTTAGTTCCTGCCAGTTGGAGCGGATAAACCCGCCGCGCCCACGCACTTGTTTGTAGCTCAGGCACTTTTGCGGATCGTTCATAATCGATGCCCACGCCAGTACCGGATCGCTGTGTTGCTTGAGGGCTTCGCGCCACAGTTCAATCAGTCGTTTACGAATGAGCGGGTATTTCAGGCGGTTAGCGCTGTAAAGATACCAGGAGTAACTTGCGCCACGCGGGCAGCCGCGAGGTTCATGATTGGGCAGGTCAGGGCGAGTGCGCGGGTAGTCGGTCTGTTGGATTTCCCAGGTCACCAGACCATTTTTAACGTAGATTTTCCAGCTACAGGAGCCTGTACAGTTAACACCGTGGGTGGAACGCACGATTTTGTCGAACTGCCAACGCTGGCGATAGCTGTCCTCCCAGTCGCGGTTGCTATGCATCACCTGTCCGTGACCATCGGCAAAGGTTTCGCCCTTTTGTTTGAAGTAGCGAAAGCGATCCAAAAGTTTACTCATGACATGACTCCTGCTCCAGGAATGAATTGGGATCTGATGCCTTGTCGGATGCGACACGGTTGTACATCAGGCATCGATCTCTTATTTTTGGCTGAACTTCCGCCGACCATAAACCAGCCAGGTCAGCAGCACACAAACGATGTAGAAGATTAAAAACACTTTCATCGCGCCGACCGGAGAGCCGGTCATATTGAGCGACATGCCAAACGCCTGCGGAATAAAAAAGCCGCCCACTGCGCCAATGGCTGAGATAAAGCCCAGAGCCGCCGCCGTTTCGGTGACGGCTTCTTTCTGAGCTTGCTCATCACTACCGCCTTTCATCTTTACCCGATAAATGGTTATCTGGCGAAAGATGACGGCGATCATCTGGAAAGTAGAACCACTTCCCAGACCCGCAGTCAGAAACAGCCCCATAAATACGGCGTAAAAGGCGATGAAATTACCAGAGCCTGTGCCCGGTAAGGTAAGGAACAGCAGGGCACTGAAAATCGCCATAAAAATAAAGTTGATCAACGTCACCCGCACGCCGCCGAACTTATCGGAAATAGCACCACCAACCGACCGCGCGATGGCACCGATAAATGGGCCAAAGAACGCCAGGCGCAGAATATTCACATCCGGGAACTGGGTTTTTGCCAGCATGGCAAAACCCGCAGAAAAACCGATAAACGAACCGAAGGTGGCAAGGTAAAGCAGGCTCAGCAGCCAGAGATGCAGGCGTTGTAAGACAGGGAGCTGGTCGGCAATTGAGGCGCGTGAACTGGCGATATCATTCATCCCTGACCAGGCGGCGATCGTGGCAATCGCCAGTAGCGGTACCCAAATCCATGCGGCATTCGCCAGCGACATCACCGAACCGTCGGCCTGCGGTACGCCATTGACGCCGAGAAAGGCAAATACAGGTACAAAAATGACCAGCGGTGCAACCAGCTGCATTACACTTACACCTAAGTTTCCTAATCCGCCATTAATCCCAAGAGCGCTCCCTTGTTTGGCTTTTGGAAAGAAGAAACTGATATTGCCCATGCTCGAAGCAAAGTTTGCACCTGCAAAACCGCATAGCAAAGCGATAACGATAAATACCCCAAAAGGAGTATTCGTATTTTGCACGGCAATTCCGAGCCAGACGCAAGGAATAATCAGGATTGCAGTACTAAAAACCGTCCATCGGCGTCCACCGAATATAGGCACCATAAAGGAGTAGGGAACACGCAATAATGCGCCAGAAACGGAGGGTAATGCGGTTAATAAAAAGAGTTGATCGGTAGTAAAATTAAAACCGATTTTATTGAGATTAACGGTAACTGCGCTAAATAGCATCCAGACACAGAAGGCAAGAAGTAGACAACTGACTGATATCCAGAGGTTTCTTCGAGCAATATGTTTTCCTTTATTTTCCCAGAAGGCCGGATTTTCTGGTTTCCAGTCGCGTAAAAGATAACGACTATTTTTCTCATTTTGCAGTGCCATATTGTTCCTCACATGCACACATTGGTAATGAAAAAAGACAAAACAGGAGGTAAGGCGCAATAGCCAGTTATTAGAATTAAGGATGAATTGGGTGAAGTGCTGATTGAAAGAATAGATAAGAAAGCGTAACCGCGGGGGCAGAATGGGGATTAAGTAGCCAGATATGTGTTACTAAATGTAACTAACAAGCTAACCTTCAAACGGGGGTTAATCTTTGAACGTATGTCATGTTTCAACCCTTCAGATCGTGAATCTAAAGGGTTACATATTAACTATATTATCAACAAGACCAGACACTTATAGAATTAGTGATGATTTATTCACTAAAAAGGCCATGAACTGGAGGAAAACGATCTGTCCAGAAGGTCTATCGGTTCCTCTCTTATTGCCTGATTGTAATAATCGTTATTACAGTAAGTATTGTTTATTTCATCTAAGGTCATGTTTTTAACTTTTATATTCCTCTGGTTTACAACTTCCTCTGTCTTGTAAGTGTGTATATTATATGGGGTATATGCTTTATTAATAGGATAGTGAAACAATTCGTTATCCACATCTATTCCGTCAGAGTGAACTTCAAATGCACCAGGCGAAAGAATTGCCAGGCCAGTATTAAGCTTAAGTGCTGGGGAAAACAAATTAAATAACATGAGCTGCATAGTAGGGCAATTGTTCTTCCCAGAAACATTTAAAAAATTTAAGTTTTTGCTCTGTTTTATTATGGGGAATAAAGTTCCAATATCGGATGTATTATTAGTATCAATGTGGGTTATTTTATTATTGTCCAGTCTTAAACTTTTGATAGATGGAAGATAAGTCAGGAAATCAAGATTTATATATTTCAACTGGTTGTTAGCAGCGTTTAATGTCTGAACATTGCAGAAGTTGCTATAGAATATTTTAATTTCAGAAAGCAAATTGTTGTTAATAAGTAACGTATTCAAGTTGGGAAATAAGTCATTGTGTAAACTTGTTAGTTTATTATGGGATAGATCCAGCAGTAAGAGTTCATTTTTATTACCTGCAACAATATCAGTTAATTGATTATGGCTGAGATTCAGGTATTGCAGCCATTCGCAAGATTCTAATTGCACAAACTCTAGTTGATTATGTGCCGCACTAAAATAAGTAACTGATGAAAGCCTATCTATATCAATATTTCTGAGAGCATTATTATTCATAGATATATGTGTAATACTTACATTTCTGCCTTGAGGAAAATTTATTGACTCAAGAGTATTACTATTCAGACTTAGCTTTACGAGTCTATCGTAGTTGGTTGCATTAAAATGTGTGAGTTGGTTATTATCAAGATTGATAGAGGTGAAGTTTTGCAGCCCTGGTGGTTGAGTGGTTAAATTAAGTCCTGATAAATCAATGGTCACTTCATTAGTGTCATCAATTATATTTCTTACTGCAGTCCAGTACTGCATTTGTGCAAGTGGATCATTGTTGATGCCGTTAACTAATACATGCCAAAGATGTTTTGATGATATTAGTTGATCAATGTCATTGGTTGGCAGTAAATTGTTATTGCTTAAGTTTAAATATTCCAGTTTTGTAGTGTTTTTGGCGTTTAAATGTGCAATATGGTTGTCGTTTAAAGTGATTGTTTTCATCCTGGGATGATTGTGTAATATAAGGTCAGTGATCATATTGTGATGGGCACTTAACTCAATCAGAGATTGTTGCCGCGCCAGCCGTTGGCTTCATCGTTATAGCCTTTAAAATCATATTCCCAGTGACCAAAACCAATCATTTGATCATTGATTTGCGTTTCTCTTTTAAAGCCGAGACGGGCATAAGTTTTATCACCATCGTCACGCTTATCATCAGTAAAATAACGTAGAGCGGTAACCTTGCCATAAAGGTCGAGTTTATTACCATCCTTGTTATAGACTTCGGCAGCGTGTGCTACGTTCGCAGCTAACAAACCAGTTACAACCACCGCAACTATTTTTAATTTCATTTAACAGAATCCTTTTAATTATCGTTAAACGTATTTTCTAAACGAATTTTAAACGGCGTCATTTATAAATGATATACTGTTTTTAAAATAGAATGGTGATTAAAAACAATGAGAAAAATAGATGAAATAATATTATTTATCGATATGTGATCGAAGTCGAAATGAGATATAAGGTGAATTACTGGTATTTGAAATTTATTTTTTAATATTGTCGGAATTTATCTGATTAACTGCCGGGCCGTAGACCCGGCAATTATTTTAACCACGACGTGTCGCCAGCCAGCAGAGCAGGGAACCGCCGCAGACCATTAGCGCGCCTTGCCAGAATGAGAACGACAGCGGGGCGCTGAGCAGCACGGCTGCAAGCGCTGAGGAAAGTACGGGCGTAAAATACGAGCCTACCGCCATTATGGTGACATTGCCATGCAGTATACCGACATTCCATGCAGCATAAGCAAATCCTAAGGTAAATGCCGCAGAGATGAGTTTAATCATGACGGGCGTGCTAAATACCATTTCTGGTTGTGGCGTGAGAAAATAGTAAACCCACAGACTTGCTCCCGTTAGCAGGACAAAAACGGTAATTCCGTTAAATCCGCGTGCGTATTTATTCGTTACTGTGCAATAGGCTGCCCAGATAAACGCACCAATAAACGCCAGGAAATAACTCAATGGGCTGGTGGTAATATTATTGATGATTTCATCATAATGTAACCCATTATCACCGCCTAACACCCAGCAGACGCCGACCAGGGCTAATAATAATCCTGGTACAATCAGCCAGTTGGTTTTCTGACCATTAAACAGAATGGCAAAGAGAATTGTCAGGCTGGGCCATAGATAGTTCACCATACCCACTTCAATCGCCTGATGACGGGTCGCCGCATACCCTAAGGAAAGCGCCAGACAGATTTCATAGCTGACGAATAACAGACTCCCGGCGAGTAAATAGCCTTTCGGAATCTGCCGAATACGCGGAAATCCAACCGTGAAGATTAACAGCAGCCCGCTTAATGAATAGATAGCAGCTGCGCCGCCGACCGGGCCGAGCTCCTCGCTGACACCGCGAATCAATCCTACCATCGTGCTCCACAGGACGATCGCTATTAGCCCTATGAGCGTTGCTTTTTGTCGTGTCATGCTCGCTGTTTTGTCTCTCTTGCCGTTAAAAATTAAGCTGAATTTTATAGCATTTTTTTAACTGGCCTGTCAGGCAGTGGTGCGTTTTTCTACCGCTATTGAGGTAGGTCAATTTGCGCAGGCGGATTATTTTGTGGCAAACACGTGTTCTTTTTGATTTCGCGCAAAAAGATTCAGAATTTTACTGTTAGTTTCCTCGCGCAGTAATACCCCTGAAAAAAGAGGAAAGCAATGGACGTCAGTCGCAGACAATTTTTTAAAATCTGCGCGGGCGGTATGGCTGGAACAACGGTAGCGGCATTGGGCTTTGCCCCGAAGCAAGCACTGGCTCAGGCGCGAAACTACAAATTATTACGCGCTAAAGAGATCCGTAACACCTGCACATACTGTTCCGTAGGTTGCGGGCTATTGATGTATAGCCTGGGTGATGGCGCGAAAAACGCCAGAGAAGCGATTTATCACATTGAAGGTGACCCGGATCATCCGGTAAGCCGTGGTGCGCTGTGCCCAAAAGGGGCCGGTTTGCTGGATTACGTCAACAGCGAAAACCGTCTGCGCTACCCGGAATATCGTGCGCCAGGTTCTGACAAATGGCAGCGCATTAGCTGGGAAGAAGCATTCTCCCGTATTGCAAAGCTGATGAAAGCTGACCGTGACGCTAACTTTATTGAAAAGAACGAGCAGGGCGTAACGGTAAACCGTTGGCTTTCTACCGGTATGCTGTGTGCCTCCGGTGCCAGCAACGAAACCGGGATGCTGACACAGAAATTTGCCCGCTCCCTCGGGATGCTGGCGGTAGACAACCAGGCGCGCGTCTGACACGGACCAACGGTAGCAAGTCTTGCTCCAACATTTGGTCGCGGTGCGATGACCAACCACTGGGTGGATATCAAAAACGCTAACGTCGTAATGGTAATGGGCGGTAACGCTGCTGAAGCGCATCCCGTCGGTTTCCGCTGGGCGATGGAAGCGAAAAACAACAACGATGCAACCTTGATCGTTGTCGATCCTCGTTTTACGCGTACCGCTTCTGTGGCGGATATTTACGCACCTATTCGTTCCGGTACGGACATTACGTTCCTGTCTGGCGTTTTGCGCTACCTGATCGAAAACGACAAAATCAACGCCGAATACGTTAAGCATTACACCAACGCCAGCCTGCTGGTGCGTGATGATTTTGCTTTCGAAGACGGTCTGTTCAGCGGCTACGACGCTGAAAAACGGCAATACGATAAATCGTCCTGGAACTATCAGTTCGATGAAAACGGCTATGCGAAACGCGATGAAACACTGACTCATCCGCGCTGTGTGTGGAACCTGCTGAAAGCGCACGTTTCCCGCTACACGCCGGACGTTGTTGAAAACATCTGTGGTACGCCAAAAGCCGACTTCCTGAAAGTGTGTGAAGTGCTGGCCTCCACCAGCGCACCGGATCGCACAACCACCTTCCTGTACGCGCTGGGCTGGACGCAGCACACTGTGGGTGCGCAGAACATCCGTACTATGGCGATGATCCAGTTGCTGCTCGGTAACATGGGTATGGCCGGTGGCGGCGTGAACGCATTGCGTGGTCACTCCAACATTCAGGGCTTGACTGACTTAGGCCTGCTCTCTACCAGCCTGCCAGGTTATCTGACGCTGCCGTCAGAAAAACAGGTTGATTTGCAGTCGTATCTGGAAGCGAACACGCCGAAAGCGACGCTAGCTGATCAGGTGAACTACTGGAGCAACTATCCGAAGTTCTTCGTTAGCCTGATGAAATCTTTCTATGGCGATGCCGCGCAGAAAGAGAACAACTGGGGCTATGACTGGCTGCCGAAGTGGGACCAGACCTACGACGTCATCAAGTATTTCAACATGATGGATGAAGGCAAAGTCACCGGTTATTTCTGCCAGGGCTTTAACCCGGTTGCGTCCTTCCCGGACAAAAACAAAGTGGTGAGCTGCCTGAGCAAGCTGAAGTACATGGTGGTTATCGATCCGCTGGTGACTGAAACCTCTACCTTCTGGCAGAACCACGGCGAGTCGAACGATGTCGATCCGGCGTCTATTCAGACTGAAGTATTCCGTCTGCCTTCGACCTGCTTTGCTGAAGAGGATGGTTCTATCGCTAACTCCGGTCGCTGGTTGCAGTGGCACTGGAAAGGTCAGGACGCGCCGGGCGAAGCGCGTAACGACGGCGAAATTCTGGCGGGTATCTACCATCATCTGCGCGAGTTGTACCAGGCCGAAGGTGGTAAAGGCGTAGAACCGCTGATGAAGATGAGCTGGAACTACAAGCAGCCGCACGAACCGCAATCTGACGAAGTAGCTAAAGAGAACAACGGCTATGCGCTGGAAGATCTCTATGACGCTAATGGCGTGCTGATTGCGAAGAAAGGTCAGTTGCTGAGTAGCTTTGCGCATCTGCGTGATGACGGTACCACCGCATCGTCTTGCTGGATCTACACCGGTAGCTGGACAGAGCAGGGCAACCAGATGGCTAACCGCGATAACTCCGACCCGTCCGGTCTGGGGAATACGCTGGGATGGGCCTGGGCGTGGCCGCTCAACCGTCGCGTGCTGTACAACCGTGCTTCGGCGGATATCAACGGTAAACCGTGGGATCCGAAACGGATGCTGATCCAGTGGAACGGCAGCAAGTGGACGGGTAACGATATTCCGGACTTCGGCAATGCCGCACCGGGTACGCCAACCGGGCCGTTTATCATGCAGCCGGAAGGGATGGGACGCCTGTTTGCCATCAACAAAATGGCGGAAGGTCCGTTCCCGGAACACTACGAGCCGATTGAAACGCCGCTGGGCACTAACCCGCTGCATCCGAACGTGGTGTCTAACCCGGTTGTTCGTCTGTATGAACAAGACGCGCTGCGGATGGGTAAAAAAGAGCAGTTCCCGTATGTGGGTACGACCTATCGTCTGACCGAGCACTTCCACACCTGGACCAAGCACGCATTGCTCAACGCAATTGCTCAGCCGGAACAGTTTGTGGAAATCAGCGAAACGCTGGCGGCGGCGAAAGGCATTAATAATGGCGATCGTGTCACTGTCTCAAGCAAGCGTGGCTTTATCCGCGCGGTGGCTGTGGTAACGCGTCGTCTGAAACCACTGAATGTAAATGGTCAGCAGGTTGAAACGGTGGGTATTCCAATCCACTGGGGCTTTGAGGGTGTCGCGCGTAAAGGTTATATCGCTAACACTCTGACGCCGAATGTCGGTGATGCAAACTCGCAAACGCCGGAATATAAAGCGTTCTTAGTCAACATCGAGAAGGCGTAAGGGGGCGAACAGATGGCTATGGAAACGCAGGACATTATCAAAAGGTCCGCAACTAACTCCATCACGCCGCCTTCTCAGGTGCGTGATTACAAAGCAGAAGTCGCAAAACTTATCGACGTTTCCACCTGTATCGGCTGTAAAGCCTGTCAGGTGGCGTGTTCGGAGTGGAACGACATCCGTGATGAAGTGGGGCACTGCGTCGGGGTTTACGATAACCCCGCCGATCTGAGCGCCAAGTCCTGGACGGTGATGCGCTTTAGCGAAACCGAACAGAACGGCAAGCTGGAGTGGCTGATCCGTAAAGACGGCTGTATGCACTGTGAAGATCCCGGCTGCCTGAAGGCGTGCCCGTCTGCTGGTGCAATCATTCAGTACGCTAACGGGATTGTCGATTTCCAGTCGGAAAACTGCATCGGCTGTGGTTACTGCATTGCCGGGTGTCCGTTTAATATTCCGCGCCTCAACAAAGAGGATAACCGGGTATATAAATGCACGCTCTGCGTCGATCGCGTCAGCGTCGGCCAGGAACCGGCTTGTGTGAAAACCTGTCCGACCGGGGCTATCCACTTCGGCACCAAGAAGGAGATGCTGGAGCTGGCGGAACAGCGCGTGGCGAAACTGAAAGCGCGTGGTTACGAACATGCTGGCGTCTACAACCCGGAAGGGGTCGGTGGTACGCACGTTATGTACGTGCTGCATCACGCCGATCAGCCGGAGCTGTATCACGGTCTGCCGAAAGATCCGAAGATCGACACCTCGGTAAGCCTGTGGAAAGGCGCGTTGAAACCGCTGGCAGCGGCTGGCTTTATTGCCACTTTTGCCGGGTTGATTTTCCACTACATCGGTATTGGCCCGAATAAGGAAGTGGACGATGACGAGGAGGATCATCATGAGTAAGTCGAAAATGATTGTGCGCACCAAATTTATTGATCGCGCCTGTCACTGGACCGTGGTGATTTGCTTCTTCCTGGTGGCGCTGTCCGGGATTTCGTTCTTCTTCCCGACGCTGCAATGGCTGACGCAAACCTTCGGTACGCCGCAGATGGGACGCATTTTGCACCCGTTTTTCGGCATTGCGATTTTCGTCGCACTGATGTTTATGTTTGTGCGTTTTGTGCATCACAACATCCCGGATAAGAAAGATATTCCGTGGCTGTTGAACATTGTCGAAGTATTGAAAGGCAATGAGCATAAAGTGGCGGATGTCGGTAAGTACAACGCCGGGCAAAAGATGATGTTCTGGTCGATCATGAGCATGATTTTCGTGCTGCTGGTGACCGGGGTGATTATCTGGCGTCCGTACTTTGCGCAGTACTTCCCGATGCAGGTTGTTCGCTACAGCCTGCTGATCCACGCGGCTGCGGGTATCATCCTGATCCACGCCATCCTGATCCATATGTATATGGCATTCTGGGTGAAAGGGTCGATTAAAGGGATGATCGAAGGGAAGGTGAGCCGTCGCTGGGCGAAGAAACACCATCCGCGCTGGTATCGTGAAATCGAGAAGGCAGAAGCGAAAAAAGAGAGTGAAGAAGGGATATAATCTCTTTTGAACTTTAAGCTGAAAATGGCGCTTTAAGAAGCGCCATTTTTTTATTGCGTAACCAGACGGCGTAATCGCGACACATCCACTGTTTTTTCTGCCTCTGCCAGACTCCAGGCGTTTTGCAGATTCAGCCACATTTGCGGCGAACTGCCGATCACCACGGAAAGTTTAATCGCCATTTCTGGCGTCAAAGCTGCTTTTCCTGTCAGCAATCGGCTTGCCGTTGAGGGAGCAATTTCCATTGCTCTGGCAAACTCGCGCAGGCTGACATTAAGTTCGTCCAGTGATTCCTGAATAATGTCCCCCGGGCGGGGATGATTGGCCATTTTCATTAGTGTCTTTACTCTCAGTAGCGTTCCTTCACTGGGAACACTATCATTATTGTTCCTTCCTACGCAACAATAATCCATTTAGCCATTTCATGTTGGAGAGTGTGCGATGCTGCGACCCGAACATGGCAGTCGCAGCAAAGGCCTCTTAGTGACGGAAATCAATCACCATGCGGCCACGGATTTTGCCTTCTTCCATCTCAGTAAAGATGGTGTTGATGTCCGCTAACGGACGCAGGGCGACTTTCGGCACCACTTTACCTTCGGCGGCAAACTGGAAGGCTTCAGTTAAATCCTGGCGCGTGCCGACCAGCGAACCGACCACTTCAATGCCATCCAGCACCAGCCGTGGGATATCCAGGCTCATAGACTCCGGCGGCAGACCGACTGCCACAACACGCCCACCTGCACGGACAGCATCAACTGCCGAGTTAAACGCAGCTTTAGCTACTGCTGTTACCACCGCAGAGTGAGCGCCACCGGTTTTCTCCTGCACAATTTTGGCGGCGTCTTCGGTGCGTGAGTTAATCGCTAAATCTGCACCCATTTCGGTTGCCAGTTTTAACTGCTCATCATTGACATCAATGGCGATCACTTTGGCGTTAAAGACATTCTTTGCGTATTGCAGGGCGAGGTTACCCAGACCGCCAAGACCGTAGATAGCAATCCACTGCCCTGGACGAATTTTTGACAGCTTAACGGCTTTGTAGGTGGTGACTCCCGCACAGGTAATGCTGCTGGCCGCCGCCGAGTCCAGACCATCTGGCACTTTTACCGCGTAATCGGCGACCACGATGCACTCTTCCGCCATCCCGCCATCAACGCTGTATCCGGCATTTTTAACTGAACGGCAGAGCGTTTCGTTACCACTGTTACAGTATTCGCAATGACCGCATCCTTCGTAGAACCACGCCACGCTGGCACGATCGCCTGGTTTTAATGAGGTGACACCTGGACCCACTTCTGCCACCACACCGATGCCTTCATGGCCCAGAATTACGCCGGTTTTGTCACCAAAATCGCCATTCTTAACATGAAGATCGGTATGACATACACCACAACACTCCATTTTCAGCAGGGCTTCGCCATGTTTCAGTGAGCGCAGTGTTTTATACGTAACGTCAACATGATGATCCTTCGTAACAACTGCAGCCTTCATAGTTCCTCCTTTTCGGATGATGTTCTGCATAGCAGGTGAGGCAAATGAGATTTATTCGCCACTACCCAGTATGGATGAGATCTGAAAAAGGGAGAGGGAAATAGCCCGGTAGCCTTCACTACCGGGCGCAGGCTTAGATGGAGGTACGGCGGTAGTCGCGGTATTCGGCTTGCCAGAAATTATCGTCAATGGCCTGTTGCAGGGCTTCGGCAGAGGTTTTCACCGCCACGCCTTGCTGCTGCGCCATTTTGCCAACCGCAAACGCAATTGCGCGGGAGACTTTCTGAATATCTTTCAGTTCCGGCAGTACCATACCTTCGCCGTTCAGCACCAATGGTGAATACTGCGCCAGCGTTTCACTTGCCGACATCAGCATCTCATCGGTGATACGTGACGCGCCGGAAGCAATAACACCCAGGCCGATGCCCGGGAAAATAAAGGCGTTGTTACACTGGGCGATAGGGTAGATTTTATCTTTCCATACCACTGGATTAAACGGGCTGCCCGTGGCGACCAGCGCGTTACCTTCGGTCCAGGCGATAATGTCCTGCGGTGTGGCTTCCACGCGTGACGTCGGGTTAGACAGCGGCATCACGATCGGACGCGGACAGTGTTTATGCATCTCACGGATGATCTCTTCCGTAAACAGCCCGGTCTGTCCTGAGACGCCAATCAGAATATCTGGTTTTACATTGCGCACCACATCCAGCAGTGACAGCACATCGCTGTCGGTATCCCAGTCACTGAGGTTTTCGCGCTTCTGCACCAGTTTGGTCTGGAAAGGCAGCAGGTTCGGCATCTTGTCAGTCAGCAAGCCAAAGCGATCGACCATAAAGACTTTCTGCCGCGCCGCTTCCTCGCTTAATCCTTCGCGCTGGGTCTGGGAGATGATCATTTCGGCAATGCCGCATCCCGCTGAACCTGCGCCAAGGAAGACGATTTTTTTCTCGCTTAACTGACCACCTGCCGCGCGGCTTGCTGCGATCAGTGTGCCGACTGTTACCGCCGCAGTGCCCTGAATGTCATCGTTAAAAGAACAAATTTCATTGCGATAGCGGTTAAGTAACGGCATCGCATTTTTTTGAGCAAAGTCTTCAAACTGCAACAGCACGTCTGGCCAGCGTTGTTTCACAGCCTGGATAAATTCATCAACGAATTCATAGTATTCGTCGTCAGTGATACGCGGATTACGCCAGCCCATATACAGCGGATCGTTAAGCAGCTGTTGGTTGTTCGTTCCGACATCCAGCACCACCGGAAGGGTATACGCCGGGCTGATGCCGCCACAGGCGGTATAGAGCGACAGTTTACCGATCGGAATGCCCATCCCGCCGATGCCCTGGTCACCAAGCCCTAGAATACGTTCACCGTCAGTCACCACAATCACTTTAATATTATGGTTCGGCACGTTTTGCAGAATATCGTCCATATTGTGCCGGTTCTGGTAAGAGATAAACACGCCGCGTGAACGGCGGTAGATCTCAGAAAAACGCTCACAGGCTGCGCCGACGGTTGGGGTATAAATAACAGGCATCATCTCATCAAGATGATTGTTTACCAGACGGTAGAAGAGGGTTTCGTTAGTGTCCTGGATGTTACGCAGGTAGATGTGTTTGTCGATTTCGGTTTTGAATCCCTGATACTGGATCCATGCTCGTTCCGCTTGTTCTTCGATGGTTTCGACCACTTCCGGCAGTAACCCCAGCAGGTTGAAGTTACGGCGTTCTTCCATGCTGAAGGCACTGCCTTTATTCAACAACGGAAATTCCAGCAGTACAGGGCCAGCGTAAGGGATATAAAGCGAACGCTGTTTTTTTGTTTTTGGTTCCATGTCACTCACTCTTTTTTGAATATCCATCCCTGGGGGGCTTTTATCGTCTTTGCTTTACCGCCAGGGCGTCGGCCTCAAGTATAAAGCAGATAAAAACAAAAACACCATTGCGCAGGCAATGGTGTTTAATCGTCATTGAGGACTGATGGTTATGAATTACTTTTCAGCGGGGCGTTTTCTGCCGGTTGGGTTATTTACTACGCTGGATTTGTCACCTTCGGTAACTATTTTGCGCTGGTTAGAAATTTTATGGTCCAGTCCAAGAATATGACGTGCCTGACGGTTCGATTTCATTTTAACTCCTCAATCCTGTAGCTAGTTTTAAGGACAACATCGCCGTAGCGAAGAAACACGTGCTAAACCCCTAAATTAGGTTGCCGATCAAGCATAGCACCTTAAAGCGTAGGGTGCTGGCCACTGACCACATAATTGATCGTTTGCTGGTAGATATCACTGAGGATGTCGTTATCAGAAGCTTCAACCCATTTGGTCAGCTCCATGAGAATGTCATCTTCAGTGACAACACCGTGCTGTGCCCGAAGGCCTTGCTCAATGGCATTAACCAGAGCGGGTTCTGCTGTTGAATTTTCTGCCTGATAATAAGTAAACATAGTGATTCTCCGTGTCTGTGTATTTATGGTGTCTGCTACGGATCGCAGATTTATAAAGCACATTCAGCATGGCAAATATTTGCCGCTTCGTTGTTAAGATTAGTCCTGGTTGATGATTTTTATATTTTAACACCATGATATTCATAGGGATTGTGATTGGTATGATCCGATTAATATTGATACAATATCTTTTGGGTTATATATTCCCGGTAATCTATTGTGGGAATTTAATTTAAGTGCAGAAGTAATATTTTCGCCGGATTTTATTCGGAATATCCTGCTTATCCTCGTGCTGTTTCTCACGTAGTCTATAATTTCCTTTTTAAGCCCACAGGAGAGCAACAATGACAATCCATAAGAAAGGTCAGGCACACTGGGAAGGCGATATCAAACGCGGGAAGGGAACAGTATCCACCGAGAGTGGCGTGCTGAACCAACAGCCGTATGGATTTAACACGCGTTTTGAAGGCGAAAAAGGAACCAACCCTGAAGAACTGATTGGCGCAGCGCATGCCGCATGTTTCTCAATGGCGCTTTCATTAATGCTGGGGGAAGCGGGATTCACGCCAACATCGATTGATACCACCGCCGATGTGTCGCTGGATAAAGTGGATGCCGGTTTTGCGATTACGAAAATCGCACTGAAGAGTGAAGTTGCGGTGCCGGGTATTGATGCCTCTACCTTTGACGGCATCATCCAGAAAGCAAAAGCAGGATGCCCGGTCTCTCAGGTACTGAAAGCGGAAATTACGCTGGATTACCAGTTGAAATCGTAAAGCATTGCCGGATGACGCGTCAGGCGCGTGAATGCCTGATGCGTTGTTAGCATCTCTACAGCGCCCGCCAGCACCGGAGCTCACGTCCGTCCTCCCTTATTGCTAATGATTGCCGGACTTCACATCCGTGGGTTGCCAGCGGGCAACGTTCGTAGAAAAAACAGCCTTGCGGCAACGTGCGGTTTCCCGGCAGATCCGTTTTACGTAATGCCCATTCTTCCTCCAGCGGTTTATCAATGGCGGGGAGGGAATCCAGCAATAATCGGGTGTATGGATGTGCAGGTGCCGTCAGCACCTGCTGCGCGTCGCCCAGTTCTACAATCTGCCCGAGATACATCACCGCCACCCGATCGCTCATATGACGTATCACCGAGACATTGTGTGAAATCAGCACATAGGTCAGCCCGTGATTTTCCTGTAGCGTTACCAGTAAATTGAGGATCTGCGCCTGAACGGAGATATCCAGCGCAGAGGTTGGCTCATCAAGCACAATCACGTCAGGCTGCGAAGAGAGTGCTCTGGCAATGGCGATACGTTGCCGCTGCCCGCCGGAGAACGCATGAGGCAGGCGGTCGAGATACTCCGGACGAATACCCACCTGCACAGCCAACTCCTCTGCCAACGCTCGCCGCTGTTGTTCACTACTACGCTTAGCTATCCAGAGCGGTTCTGTGATGACGCGCCACACCGGTAAGCGCGGATTAAGCGAAGAGAGCGGGTCCTGAAACACCATCTGCATAATGCGTTGTGAGCCAGAACGGATGTACTGCCCGTGGCTCGGTTGCAGCATGCCCATTAAAAGCTGTGCGAGGGTGCTTTTGCCGCAGCCTGACTCGCCGACGATCCCTAAGGTTTCACCACGGCGGATCTGTAAATCAATACCATTGATGGCATGAACATGTTCCGTAGTTTTACCAAGCCAGTTTTTACGGGCCGGGAAATTGATATGGACGTCGCGTAACGTTAATAACGTGTCAGACACTTATGACCTCCTGCTGCGGATACCAACAGGCGCAGCGCTGGTTGTTGTCACCACACGCTGTCAGCGCCGGGACGTTTTCACACTGTGCACCTGCCGCATAGCAACGATCGCGAAAAGCGCAGCCTTCAGGCAAATGGGTGAGGTTTGGTACCGTCCCTGGAATGGCGGGTAATGGCTGGCGTGGTACTCCATGTTCTGGTGCGCATTGCAGCAAACCAATGGTATACGGATGCCGGGGATGATGGATAATGTCTGCCGTCACGCCGCTTTCAATTACGCTTCCGGCATACATCACGTAAACGCTATCGCACAGTTGCGACACCACGACCATATCATGGCTGATGAACAGTACCGCAGTTCCACTGGCGCGGGCTTTATGTTTAAGCAAACGCAGTACCTGCAACTGTAGCGTGACGTCCAGCGCCGTAGTCGGTTCGTCGGCAATAATCAATTGCGGCTCGCAGGAGAATGCCAGCGCAATCATTACCCGCTGGCGCATACCACCTGAAAGCTCAAACGGATAGCGCGACATAACTTCCACGGCATCCGGGATTTGCATCTCTTCCAGCAGGGCAATCGCTTTAGCTCTGGCTTCCCGACGACTTATTGGTTGATGATGGCGGATCACGTCCATCATCTGAAGACCTATTCGACGTGTCGGATTGAGGGCGGTCATCGGTTCCTGAAAGATCATCGCCACTCGTGCGCCGCGCCACTGACGAAGCTGTTTTTCCCGAGCGTTAAGAACATCGTCTCCCAGCAGTGAAATCTGCCCCCGATGTACGCAATAACTGCCCGTCTGTAGCAGACGCATAATCAGCATTGCGGTGACTGATTTACCTGAGCCGGATTCTCCCACCAGACCGACAATTTCGCCGCGGTTAATCTGCAAGGACACATTGTTGAGCGCGTGAACATCACCGTTAAAACCGGGGAAACTCAAATGCAGCTGTTGAATGTCCAGAACGGGTTGGGTCATGACTGCTTTCCTCCTGCTTTCGGGTCAAGCAGATCGCGAATACCATCACCAAAGAGATTAAACCCAACGGCGGTAAGCAAAATCGCTGCCCCCGGAAATGCGCAATACCACCACTGATCGAGTACATAGTTGCGACCATTCGCTACCATCGCGCCCCATTCAGCACTCGGTTGTTGAGCACCCAGGCCAATAAATCCCAACGTGGCGGCCATTAAAATCGCGCTACCGATATCCAGCGATGCCTGCACGATCAGCGGCGGCAGGGAGTTACGTAAAATATGCCAGCTGATCAGATGCCAACGCGACGCACCAAAGGTTTTCGCCGCCTGAACATAGGTATACTGGCGTACAACTAATGCTTGCCCCCGCGCCAGGCGCACATAAAAGGGAATTCGCACAATAGCAATCGCCAGCATGGCGTTAAATAAACTCGGCCCGAGAGCGGCAGCCAGTGCCATTGTCAGTACCAACGAAGGAATCGACAGCATAATGTCCATGATGCGCATGATGATGGCGTCTGCGCGTCCGCCAAGCACACCGGATAGACATCCGAGTAGCGAACCAATCATACCCGCAATGGCAACCACGACTAATCCGGCGAGAATTGATTGCTGACTGCCGACCAGTACGCGGCTGAACAGATCGCGTCCCACTTCATCGGTGCCAAACCAGTGCGCCGCAGAAGGCGGCAAAAGGCGGGCGGTTAAATCAATGGCGTTGGGATCATGCGTCGCCAGCCACGGTGAAAAAATCATCATCAATAGCATTAATACAATGATGACTGCGCCGGTCACGGTGAGCGGACTGCCTTTCAGCATCCATACCAGTTCTGCACCGTTAAATCGCGTTTGTTTTTGTGGGCGTACGGCGGACGTTTCCTCGCTTAGCATCATTCACCACCTCCACGTCCGATACGCGGATCAATCCACAAATAGAGCAAATCCACCACCAGGTTGACCAGCACATAAGCAAATGAAACCACGACGGCAAAGCCCATCACTGCCGGGAAGTCGAGCGCCTGTATTGATGTTACTACCCATGCACCCATTCCGGGCCAGGCAAAAACGGTTTCGGTGAGCACTGCGCCATACAACAAATCGCCCAGCGCCAAACCCAATACGGTAATCGATGGGATCAACGCATTGGGTAGCGCATAACATAAAACGATATACCAGCCGGGCAAGCCGCTGGCCCGGGCGGTACGAATGTAGTCTTCACTCAATTGTTCCAGCATCGCTGAGCGGATCTGGCGGGCGACAATCCCCAGGTGAACAAACGCCAGCGTTAATGCCGGTAAGATGAGATGTTGCAACGCATTGAAGAAGACTTCACCGTTGCCTTCAAGCAACGCATCGAGCAGATAAAAGCCGGTAACGTGCGTTGGTGGATCCAGCCAGTCATCAAGCCTTCCGCCGCCGGGAAGTATTTGCAGATGACCATAAAACAGCACAATGACGCCCAGCCCAAGCCAGAATGCAGGTGTGGATATTCCGGTTATGGCCATCAGACGGACAAGATGATCCAGCCAGCGATTACGCCAGACGGCAGAGAGTATGCCCAGTGGGATGCCAATCAGTAGCGCCAGCAGCAGGGCGCAAAAGGCCAGTTCCAGCGTCGCCGGGAAGAATATACGCAGCTCTTCCAGCACCGGACGCCCGGTACGAATGGATGTCCCCAGGTCACCATGAAACAGGTCGCTGACGTAGCGGTAAAATTGTACGTATAGCGGCTGGTCGAGCCCCAATTGCTGGCGAATATTTTCCACGATGGCATTGCTGGCGCGGTCGCCAGCCAGCAACCGCGCCGGATCGCCGGGGATCAGGTGCGAGATAATAAACGTTATCACGCAGACGCCCGCCACCACGAGCACCAGCCCCCAGCAGCGTTGGCGTAAAATACTCCAGAAGGTCACGTTATTTACTCATGGTATTGATATTGAAGACCTGTTCCAGCATGGGATTGAACACAAAGCCTTTCACCTCTTTGTTCATCGCCAGTTGGTAGTTTTTCTGGAACAGGTACACATAAGCAGCGTCATCAATGACGATTTTCTGTGCCTGCTGGTAGTCCCGGGTACGCTGCGTCTGGTCGGTGGTCGCAAGCGCATTGCGCAGTAACTTATCGACCTCACTGTTTTCATAGAACGAGCGGTTACCCGGCAGACCTTTTTTGTCTGACTCAAACCAGTAATTCATAAACATATACGGGTCGGCAAAATCCGGACTCCAGTTGCCAATCGCAATGTCGTAATCACCTTTACCCACTCTGTCGCGCATGGTGGCGTTCGCCAGCTTTTCCAGCTTCACATTGATGCCCAGCTTGTTGAGACTGGATTGTGTCGCCAGAGCAATAGGCTCCCAGTTCGGATCGTTATCGGAGTAGAGAAACGTCAGGCTGGTGGGTTTGCTCGTCACTTTATCCCATTCGGCTTTGGCTTTCGTTTCGTCATGGTTGTATTGCATTGCCGTCGCATCGTAGCCCCACATGCCTTCCGGAATCGGGCCGCGCATTTGTTTTCCGTTACCACTCAGAATGCCGTTAACCATGCCCTGATAATCGGTAGACCAGGAAATGGCCCGACGCAGATCCGCCTGATTAAGTGGCGCTTTGCTGTTATTCAGATACAGATAGGTGACGCGCAGTGACGGATACTCTGCCACATTGACTTTATTTTCCTGCTTCAGGGCGTTGAGTTGATCCACCGGCAGCGCATCGGCAATGTCAATGTCGCCACGGGAGAGCTGCAGGCGACGGGAGGCACTTTCACCGATAATTTTTACCGATACTCGCTTAAAGTTCGGTTTATTGCCGGGGTAATGCGGATTTGGCACCAGAACTAATTGCTGACCTTTTTGCCAGCTTTTCAGCATAAATGGTCCGGAACCGGCGGTATTTTGCGCGAGGAAGCCGCGGGCATCATCCGCCGCATGTTCCTTTAACACCGCCGGATTGATAATGGATGCACCGTCATTCGCCAGCGTGTAGAGGAACGGTGCGAATGGCTGGCTAAGGGTAAACTTCACCGTATGTTCGTCGGGAGCATCAATCTTTAAATCTTTGGGAAATGCTTCTGCTGGCCCCTGGCCGATTTTTAGTAGCCGCTCAAAAGAGAGTTTTACTGCTTCGGCAGTGACCGGTGTGCCATCGGCAAATTTAGCATTGTCCTTCAGGGTGAACGTCCACTCTTTTTGATCGTCAGACGCTTTCCAGCTACTTGCCAGATCGCCTTCAACGTCGGTTGAGCCTTTATCACCGTCCGTTTTGTACTGAACCAGCCGCTGATAAGACGGGTAGGTCACCGTCCAGTCGTTATTATCTATTGTTACCGCCGGGTCGAGGGTTTGTGGATCGGTGGCCTTACCAATCACCAGCATATCTTTCGGTACGGCGGCGTGCGCAACCGGGAAATTTGTGGCAAGGACGAGCGCGAGCAATGTGGGACGAAACGGTATCGATCTCTTCATGACAGTTTCCTGATTAACTGACGTGTTGTGTGCCAGGGGATATAAAACAGGTGAATTGATCAGCGAGCAGAGGGTAACTCGCTGCCTGGGGTAATTCGAAGTGCCACCATTCGCTGGAGACACCGACAAAACCGCCACCAGTCATTATCGCATTCAGCAACAGCCGATTGCGCTGAGCGGCGGGCGGGACGGAAGGGTGATAGGCATGGGAGCGCTCGTGCATTTCATCGAACCCTGCGCCCATATCGAGGATGTTCCCGTGCTCATCACGAAGCGTCAGGTCGATCGCCGTGCCACGGCTGTGATTAGAACCGACCGTCACATCAACAACATATTGCGGGTCTGGGCAGGCTTGCCACAACATCGCCTGTGCTTGTTGTGGGCGATACGCATCGTAAATCACCAGTTGTAAGCCTGACAGCTGGGCGATACTGATACTTTTCGCCAGCGCGGTAATCGCATCCTTGTGTAGCAGACAACGCGCTTGCTGATAAATAGCTTTACCTGTGATGTTATCAGCGCAGGCGTATTTCAATTCGATCTCCAGATCAGGGAAGATTACGGCTAAATCAACCAGTTCGGTGGTATCCGACATAAACGGTTCCTGTATAAGACAAAAATTGCTGCGCTTTCCGCTTATGCAGATCTCATGCCATGCCGGGATAAGCGCCAGAATGCTGGCTTAAAGTTATATTTTTTAACTTTTGATCAACATTTGTGCAGCGTAGTGCAGTTTTGGTGCAAGAGGGGAAGTTAAGGAAGGAATCTCCCGGAATCGAAGCTGAAATCACAGTATTTAAGTGACAGTGTCACGTTAAATGAAAACCCGCGAGTGCGGGCGAGAGGAATTTGTCAGATTTTCAGCGGTAACACGCTGCTCATCCAGCCTGGAATTTCTTCGGCGGGTAGGGGGCGGGAAAAGAAATATCCCTGAATAACGCGACAGTGGATCTTGCGTAGCATCTCAAATTGCTCTTTGGTTTCGACGCCTTCCGCCACGACGGTTAAATTGAGGCTTTGCCCAATGCTGGTAATGGCTTCAAGTAAGGCAAGGATGCGTTTTTCGGTCAGACAACGATCGACAAAACTTTTGTCAATTTTTATTTCCGTTACCGGAAGACTGACTAAGCGGGATAATCCGGAAAAGCCCGTACCAAAATCATCTACCGATAAGCCCACGCCCATATCACGCAGGATCTGAATGCGCTTAAAGATTTCGGTATCGTGTTCCATCATCATGCTTTCCGTGATTTCTACCGTCAGCTGGTGGCCGTCAATACCCCAGGCGTGCATTGCATCAGACACCTGATTAGGCAGTTGATTACTGCGAAAGTGCAGTGCCGACAAGTTAACGGAAAGCGCCGGGATATGAATATTCTGGCTACGCCATTCTGCTAACTGACGGCAAGCTTCCGCGATGACCCAGCGCCCAATATTTTCGATTTCACCAATCTCTTCTGCGAGAGGAATAAACCGTGAAGGGGGCACATGACCATGCTGGGGATCGTGCCAGCGCGCAAGGGCTTCGATGCCGTACAGTTCACCCGTTTCTGCGAAGATTTGCGGCTGGTAAACAAGTTTCAGTTGGTTATTGCTAATCGCTTCTTTCAGCGCTGCGCCTAAAACCAAACGCTCTTTTACCATTTCGTTCATCGCCGGGCTGAAGAACTGCCAGCCGTTACCGCCATTCTTGCGAATATAATCCATTGCATTGTGAGCAGTGGAGAGCAGGTAATCGCGGTTTTTACCCACGTCGTAGCTGATGCCAATACTCAAGGTAAGCGGGAAGGGTTTATCGTCAATCATTATCGGCTTGCTGACCACATTCCGTAGCTCATCGGCGATTTGGGTAATGTTACTGACGTCGTTTTCCAGGCTCACGAGGACAAACTGCGTACCTTCGATACGACAGAGATACTGATCCGGTTTGAGTTTTTCACGAAAGCGATTGACCACTTCCAGCAATGCCTGATCGGCCCACGCATAGCCAAGGCTATCAATCACATCCTGAATATGGTCAACACCGATGAGATACACCACCGGAGAGACGGCTTTGTCGACCAGGTCATCGAGGTAATTGTGCAGGTTATTGCGATTTGGCAGACCGGTCATCGGATCAAATTGGATGAGTTGTTCAATATGCTGGCGGCTTTTTTCCTGTTCCAGCGCCAGCGCGGCCATA
The DNA here is from genome assembly GCF_028421345.1 of Escherichia sp. S10b. Lineage (NCBI taxonomy): Bacteria > Pseudomonadati > Pseudomonadota > Gammaproteobacteria > Enterobacterales > Enterobacteriaceae > Escherichia > Escherichia sp. S10b. The sequence goes on along the minus strand of NZ_JAHZSO010000050.1, from coordinate 6,081 downwards.
TGCTGACTGATATCTGCCACGCGTTCGATAAAGGCGCTGGTTTCTGCTCCTGACGAGGTTTTAATTTGCAGGATCCCCGCAGGCGCGCCATCACGCTGACGAATGGTCGCTGACCAGCTTTGCGCATTTTGAACTTCTGCACCGTGCGAAGATGACGCCCAGTGTATCGGCATCCCGTTGCGCAGTGCGAACAGCGAAACATGCGATTCGTTGAGAACAGATTCGATGTTACGACAAATGATTTCCCCCATTTCATGAAATGGCGGGCTGCTGCACATGGCGGCGAGAATATTGCCTTCAAGCTGGCGGATTTGCCGTTCTTCGGTGATATCCGAGAAGGTCATTACCAGGTTCTGCAGATGCGCGAGCACGTCATAAACCGGGCTGATAGAGGCTTTAATCCAGATTTTTTCACCGGTGCGCGTCAACAGCAGAAATTCATCCTGATCGCGGGCGGTTTTCCATAGCAACTGTTGTAAACGAATGCGGTTATCGGCAGGGAATTCAGGAATGTTCAGGAGTGTATCGGGCTGCATACCGCTGGCTTCGCTAATGCAGTAACCAAACATTTCGGTAAATGCGCGATTGCACTGCACAATATGGCGTTCCGGATCGAGGACAATCACCGGTCGGTCGAGATGGTCAACGGCAATAATCAATTGTCGAGTCTGTTCTTTTTGCGCCATTTCTACGCTGGCATCCCGTACCAGCGCCAGGTAATAAACTTTCCCCTCGGCGCTCACTTTCGATAGCGCAAAACGGGTCCAGATTTTACTGCCGTCTTTTTTCTCCAGCTGCAGCTCCCGACTCATCCCCTCGACACGCGCTTTACCGCCTTCACGGTTATGACGAATGTATTCAGGATGCGCAGGACGCAAATCCCGCGGAATCAGCATATCAATGTTATTGCCAATGACTTCTTCACGTTTGTACCCCCAGAGCTTCTCTGCGGCGGGGTTGAAAAACATCACTTCATCATTTTCGTTAATTAACACCGCACCCATCATATTTTGCTCAAGGGCGGGGAAAAAAATGCCATCGGCGGCATTATCCGCATCGGTTAGCTTCATGATTACCTCTGCATCCTGGCGCATCTAAAGACTGGCTTTCCAGAGTTCAACACGGTTTCTACCTCGTCTTTTGGCGATATACAGAGCTTCATCGGCTATTTGAATGAGGCGCTCATAGTCAGGATGACCATTAAACATGGCGGCACCGATGGAAAGTGAGAGGGCAATATCCTCGCCGTTTGCGGCTTTCAGTTTGGTTTTCTCCACCCGACTGCGAATACGTTCTGCGGTACGTAACGTTTCGTTTTCAGAAGCTTCAGTCAAAACAATGATAAATTCATCGCCCCCGTAGCGAAAAACATAATCACTACTGCGGACGTTGTCATAAAAGGCCTGAGAGACTTTACGCAGAATTTCATCGCCAGTGTTATGGCCCCACGTATCGTTGATCTCTTTGAATTTATCAACGTCAATAATCAGCACTGACAGTGGTGTACCGGTCCGGTTGGCATGGGCAATTTCGCGTTTGAAGATAGTCGGCAGGAAACGGCGGTTAAGTAATTTCGTCAGTACATCCATACCGACTTCGTGGCGCGATACTTCTTCAAACAATTCACGCAGCAAGGTAATAATCTGCGATACGGTATTTCTTATCTGTAATAGAAATTTCACCCGCAAACTTCTGTTATTCAAATTCCTGGTGTTACGCATGGTTTGATTGAAAATACCGTCGAAATCCTGAATCAGACGGGAGATATGGCCCACTTCGGCAATGCCGCTAAAATAATGTCGACCTTTATGGTTAAACCACAGGCCAAAATCAGCCTGGCTTAAAGGCAAACTGCTGCCTAAATCAGAATCCAGCAGGACTTTATAGATAATATCTATTTCCCATGAAAGTATTGAGGCTATTTGCCGTTCTTTTTCTTCTTCGGCGTTTTCCAGTAACGAGAAGATACGATAGTTTTCATCTTCCTTTGAGGCACTACTGTCACTAAAGGTAAACGCGCGGGTCATCACTTCCATAGCGATATCAATACTGTTAATCGAGAAATGGTAGACCTGAAGTTTTTCTGCGGCGGAATAATCCGAAGAGAAGATTACCGGATAGAGGATTTTTTTCAGCACCCGAAACCCCATCTCGACAATTTCTACCGGAATTCCTATGCGGGCATGCACTTCCGCGACGGTATGCTGGATTTGTATTAGCCTTTCGACATCGTCAACCTGGGCAGAAAGCACGTTAATAATCCAGCGTTCCATCGCACTTTTCAACTGCCGCTCAACTTGTTCATTACTCAAGAATTCTTCGGCATGCGGGTCGATGCGGACAATTCGATAAAACTCGATACTCAGATAATGAGCATGCGCAAGGGCAATTTCTGCGGCTTTAGCACGAATGAGAGGATCTGCCTGTTCGACAAGTCCGGTCCACTCATCTTTCATTCTTTTAAAATACATCTCCATAATTCACACCCTTATAAGGCTGGGAAATCAGACGGAATCAAAACGCAACGTGCGAGATCGACTAACTGCACCATATTCTCCTGAAATATGAAGATATACTGAAAAGAAATAAGCGACTTAGGACAGTTTTAATCTACGCTACTGTTCTTCAGAAGAGTATAGCCCATCGTAATTATTTTTCGGTGACAGCGAATATCGTATGTTTTTTCATATTCATACATTTTTATTAGGGGATTTATGGCTGTTTAACTAAGTGTGGTTAATTGCGTGGTTAATTTGACTTATGTAAGCATGATTACTAGTGGGATATTTCACAAGGTGTAACACGCCGGTGGGTAAAGCACCGGCTTGTTACAAAGTAAGCATGGGAGTTTAACTGCCCCAACGACTTTGCAGATAGCTGACCGCTTGTTGAGTCTGCGGTTTATTCAGATAGTCCTCACGGAACAAGATGGTGCCGCTAATTTCTGGTACCGCATCGTTAAGATCGAGCTGCTTTTTCAGTTCCGGTACGCCGCCGTTAATCATCCAGTCTGGCTCTATCTTTGAAGGTTCACCCACTTTATAGAAGGCGATACCGATATACAGGCGGGTCCTGGTCGGTTTAACGACATCCGCCCACCATTTTGCCAACACGTCATAACGCGCGGCACTCCGTGAGAACGGCCAGTAAATTTGGGGAGCAATGTAATCCAGCAATCCTTGTTCCACCCATCGACGGGTGTCAGCGTAGGATTCGTCATAGGCTGCCGCGCCTCGGGTATCGGAACCGAGCGGATCGTGTGATCGGTTACGCCACACGCCTGCCGGGCTAACACCAAATTCGACTCCCGGCTTAATGCTTTTAATGGTGTGCGATACCTTTGCAATTAACTGCTGAGTATTGTTGCGCCGCCAGTCTGCTTTTGACGCAAATGCGCCTCCGTATTTACGGTACGTTTCGTTATCATTTAGCAGTGAACCCGGTGACTCCGTATAGAAATAGTCGTCAAACTGCACGCCATCTACCGGATAGCGGGAAACCACTTCGGCGACTATTGATGTGATCCAGTCCTGAACCTCAGGGATGCCCGGGTCGAGGACAAAGCGATCGCCAGACGTTCTGATCCAGTCGCGGTGTTGCACATAGACGCTCGCCGGTTGTTGAGACAGAGTGCTATTCAGTTCCCTGATAGTACCGGGCTTCGTATTAACCGATACGCGATAGGGGTTAAACCAGGCGTGTACTTTCATCCCACGCTTGTGGGCTTCGTCGAGCATAAATTGCAGCGGATCGTAACCCGGATTTTCACCAATCTTACCGGTCATAAGATCGGACCACGGCAAAATTTTCGATGGCCACAGGGCGGTACCGTCCGGCTTGACCTGGAAAAAGACCGTGTTTATGCCGAGACGTTGCAGATGATCCAGTTTGTCGATCATCGCCTGTTGTTGTACACGGGCCCGGCTGGTGGGGTTACTAATGTTAACCGAGGAAACCGGTGGCCAGTCGAGCCGAGAAACCGTGGCCAGCCAGATGCCACGCATCGGTTGTGACGATTGTTGCGTCGTGGCTGGTGGCTTTGAACCTGCTGGTGGTGTCACCATGGACTCTGGAGGCGTGCTTTTACAACTACACAGTAAAAGTGCCAGTGCAACTAGTATCGCTGGTCTTCTAATCGTTAATTTCTTGTTTCGGGAGCAGATATCCATATGTGCTGGTTTCCGGTAAACAGATGTGCGCTCATTCTCGTACTTATCCCGGTTAAGTCAATACGACAGCAAGCACGAAAAAGGGAGCGATGACTTATCGCTCCCTTGTCTTATAACCATTCAGACATGGTTAGTGTTTCTTGTCATTCATCACAATATAGTGTGGTGAACGTGCACGCGGGTGCAGGAAGAAGTGACCTTTTGGTGCGTTCTGACTGTTGATTGGCTCCAGAGTGACGCCGGTATTCGCTTTGCCTTTACGATCATGAACAGCATAGAGAATAAAGGGCAGGGCAAGTACCACCAGGAAACTAACAACCAGTAATTCAACATACATATCGGTAGAATCACCCTGGATGTTATCCGGCGGCAGGAAGGAAACAATAAACGCCATAATTGAAGTCAGCAGACCGACAATTGCCACGACCAATTTCACCCCTTTACCACCAGGGATATTAAATGTGCGTTTTAAGTCAGGATGTTTAAGAACCAACACAATGTAGCCAATAAACAGCATGAAATAAGCACACAGATAAATCACCACCGTCAGCGCCAGTGCGATCAGGAAGGACATGTTGTTACCGCCACCGGTATTGGTGAGGATGATCAACGCGATAGAAGTAATCACCAGCTGCGAAATGACCAGCGTTACCGGTACGCCATTTTTGTTCATTTTAGCGAATGCCGCTGGCAGCAGGTTTTTCTGCGCTGTGACATACATCCCGCGAGAAGGACCAACAATCCAGGAGGCGATTTCCGCCAGAACACCCAGCAACAGCAGTGCGGAGATCACGCGAACCGTCCACTCAATTTCCGGTGCCACATGGGACATCAGAACGGTAAAGGTTTGCATTACCCCTGCGGAGAGGTTGATTTCATTACCCGGAATGACCATCGCAATAGACAAACCACCAACAGAGCTTAAGCAGATTGCCGCCACCATCAGCAGTAACATAGCTAGTGGATAGTCGCGCCCTGGGTTACTCATTTCATTGACGTGGGTTGCGGAAGCTTCTACGCCCATATAACTCAAAATGAAGGCAACAAATACAACCAAGGTGCCCACTTTAGAGAAGTCAGGGAAGAAGGTCTTCGAATCCATTTCGATAGCAACGGGGGCACCGGAGTGCAGATAAATAGCCGCTAATGCGATCAAAATAAATGCAGGTAACAGGATACCGGCGAAGAAGCCAACTTTAGCAATTCGCGCCGTGTATTTCGTGCCACCAAACTGCGTTAATGCCAGCGCCCAAAGAATGATGAGTGCTGCAATAGTTTTGGTAATGGGGTCTTCATTCAGCGCTGGCCATTTCAGGATGTAGGAGAGTGCCCCTAACACGAAATAGAGCATCGGAATAAAACCAATGGCGATTTGCAGATAGCCAAATGAGATCGCTGCAAATCCCCATCTCGGCCCCAGAGTATTTGATACCCAGGCGAAGACACCACCTTCTTCCCAGCCGTCGACGGTGGCCATTTCCGCAGCACAAAGTCCCACGGGAATAAACCATAAAATCCCGCCTAATAGCAGGAAGAAGACTAATGAAAAGCCCGATGTTGCGAAGGTAGGGTATTCATAAACAGCCATTACCATCGATGCCGTTATGGCAAAGAATCCGAGTAATGTGAGCTGCTTAGCTTTACCTGTCTGTACTGATGTAGCCATATTATCCCCCTAAAACGGTATTCCTGTCGGAACCGCACCTGTTTTGTTCTGAAGCGTATTCAGAACAATATTTTCCGTTGCTAATGCCAGTGAACAGACTTTGGAAATTGTCCCGAAACGGGTTCGTTTCGGGACACCGTTACCGTTAAACGTTATCAGGTATGTTTAAAGCTGTTCTGCTGGGCAATACCCTGCAGTTTCGGGTGATCGCTGAGATATTTCAGGGAGGCTTTGTAGTCTTCCAGC
>NZ_JAHZSO010000049.1:0-5764 GCF_028421345.1 Escherichia sp. S10b | reverse complement strand
CCATACCCGCTCCAGAATGTTTTAAACATGCATCTTGCGAACAACTTTAGGCAAACGGTGTTAGTGATGAACAAAAAACAATCAAAATCGACACCATAAAAATAAAACCACTGTAATATCAATATATTAAAGTAGTGGTGATGACGAATGAAATTTCAAAAACTAGCCTTTTTCCGCGACGCTCCCGCCCCGTGGCAGGACACACTGCCGGGAGGACCCATTAAAAACTGCTAAGCTGGGCTCGTTATGGCAACAATTCCATACGAAGTTTTATAAGTAAGAAGTTGCATGCCATCAGGCACCACCGCTGCTGATTACGACCATCAATGTGAACCACAACCAGCGCATCGGGTTACAGATAATTCATATGCTCAACGAGCATAAAGTTCAGAACGTTTAACTTCAGGTGCTTTGTTTTAGCCATACCGTCCGTAACAACATGATGGAAGCGGGTACTTAGAGAACACTATGGATAGAAACTTGCATTACTAATCTCACAATTTATTCATACAGTTATATGATAAATATATTATTAGTTATAACATGTTGAAAATTCATAAAGGAGAATTACCTGTATGTCTAGAGAAGGCTCGTTGGACTTATTGCAAGAAGTTGAAGAAAGTCTTGGCATAATGAGACAGACACAGCATATCAAGCCTGTAAAAGTCAAAGCTATTTTGGAAAACTTACGAAGTTCCTTAGAGTATCTCGCTAATGATACCTATGATAAATATATTTCTCCACGCAGTAATGATGAGCGCCCCAAAATATATTTCCCTTACGGAAAAAAAGAGTTTATTGATAAATTTTTCTCAAAGACGCTAAAAATAAACCCACCATCATCTTCTCCATTATATAAAATTTTTACTTCTATACAGGATTATCACACTGGCGAATCTTGGTTGGAAATGATGTGTAATCTCACTAATGAAGTAAAGCACAGACAACCAATCCCCTTAAGAGAAGAGAGTTCTGTTAAAGACCTAAGTGTGAGCGTAGATGGTTTTGGTTTAATCACAGCAGGAAGCTCAGCAAAAATTCTCTTTAAAAACAACCACATCAATGGCAAAAAATTAGAAGACTTTACTTTCGAAAATGGGAAATTACAAAGAAGTGGTAATGGTGTACCTTTAAACATAGTCATTACCGAAGAGAAAAAAATAAGATTCCATGGGAATGACCATGAAGTAATTCCTTTCATTGAATCATGCCTTATTAAAATCAGAATTTTTATTATCGAAGCCTATAATGAGTTAGATAAGATTTGAATTACCCCCTAAACACCACAGCAAGTGGGAATTAACCACCCTATATTAAATATCCCTTTGTGAATGTGTTAAAGCTTATCGTCACAAAGGGATGCCCATTATTAATCTCACTAGGCAATGAATTTCTAATATTAAATTTCATCGCCAGATTTTAAATTTCCTGCAACCTTACTGGCCATGCTCAGATGGTCTGTAACGCAACTCATCAATTTCACGAATACTCGAAAAATTATTATTTCCTTTTTCTATCAACGCCAGTAGCGGCTTAATCCACAAGACAGCTTGGCAGTAGGTCATTGAGCTGGTGGTAGCGGTACGATCATAGGCTTCATTAGGTCTGCCGGTATCGGTGTGCATGGCGCTGGCACGTAAACGGTACGTGTATTCGAGCAACCCACCAGCGATATCAGCAGGAACAGGCAGATCACAGGTTTTTTCACGGCGGAGAATCTCCCGGTATTCGATTACGGTTTTTTCGGTGCTGGTGTCGATCAGGGAGTTAAGACTGTTGGCATGTTCTGCAACCTGATTGAATCGATTGAAGTTGAATGCCTGGGTGGCGATTACCTGCCCCAGCATAGAGTTGTCACTTCGCAGAACGTCGTTATCGCTCTGAAGATTACTGGCGTGAGAGCAACTCTTGACGAGAGCGACCGAAAGGCCAGCAATAACGACAACGCCTATAAGATCCGGATTAATTTTCATTGCTCCAGCCCCCAGCACGCCAGTGCGCTTTCCTGATCGCGCCGCTCGACCTGCCCATAACAGCCATTCTTCTGCCCTTTTGTCAGGCGGCAATCACGCCCACCATCTTTTATCCACCAGCGAATCGCCTCGCATGCCCCCTTACGATCATCGGCATTCAGCCGCTTATAAAACGTCGACGGGAAACACTTACCGGGGCCAATGTTATAGGGACAAAATGACGCTATACCCGCTTTCTGTGGTTCGGTCAGTGGCACTTTAATATTGCGCTCCACCCATGCCAGCGCCTTATCCCGTTCAATGGCGTTAACCTGGTCGCATTTTTCCTTCGACAGTTTCATACCGGGAAAAACGGGTTTTCCATCCACCACCGTGGCACCCCGACAGATGGTCCAGATGCCGGAACCATCGCGGTATGCCGTTGTGTGGTTACCTTCTTTTTCATTCAGAAACTGGTCGAGAATATCAGGCGCAGGCGCACGGACGGCAATCAGTGCCAGAACGGCAGCCGACAGGCCGTATCTGATTTTTACGTTCATGGATATTTATCAGGATTTATCGGTTTCTGAACCCTGGATATGTTTATCTGTCCCGGCCTGTTGAATCAGGCAAGGAATAGTTAAATACAATAGAGAGGATTGTTTATGGACAATAGCACCATTTCTCTACAGGAGTTGCTCGACTGCATTTCCAAGCTTCGGGATGATGTAAATGCCCTTACTGTCGCATTTTCATATCTGGCATTCTCAATTCCCAAGGAACAAATGCAACCAACACTGGCATCGCTCCAGCTTGAATCACTCAACCCCAAATGGTCCCAGCAACAACAAAATTCTTTCAAGTGGCTGGCGGTATTACTGGAAGAAAAATATGCTGGTGAAATTACCATTTCGGCGGAGTCTTCAGAGAACCAGTAATTCTTCCCGGTAGCTTTCCTTTGTAGGTTATCCACACATTCTGCGCCTCTAAAATTATGGGGCGCTTTTCCGGCGACAGCTCATCCCCTTCACATAACCCGGCAGCAACATCCAGGAAGACCTGTCTGATGCTCCTTCTGGCTGCTGCCTCATAAAACTCCAGCGCGGCACCTTCAACACGGTCCAGCGAGATGTCCAGGTCAAAAATTTCACCGTCAAAGCGTTCTTTGTCCCGTAACGCTAAAGTTACCGTAACTTTATTCTCAAAATTGCGGATCCCTTTCACAATCAGTTCATATTTTTGAGTCATTGAATTACTCTCCCCGTGCAGCCTTACGCTTGTCTTCTTTAATCTTGAAATAAAGGTTTGTCAGGTACGTCAGCAGGCCAAATACCAGGCTACCCAGCACACCTATTGCTGCCCACTGTGAGGGCGTGACTTTATCGAGCAGCTGTAAAAACCAGTAGCCAGCACTGCCTGCGGAGGTGCCGTAGGCAATGCCTGTTGAAATTTTGTCCATGGATTTCATAGCCTCACCTCCGCACGGAACGGATGGCATAGTTATTATGTGTAGGCTTCCAGACACATCAATCAGAGCCTTAATTGATATATATGCTGGAGACGATGCAATATAAAAAGCTCGCCGTAGCGAGCTAATAAAATGTATTTCTCTGATATTATGTTTATTTGTATTAGCTCAGACTTGACATCACAGGTTTCGTATATAGAACATCATCAAATCTGTCAGTTTGCTATGAATGAGATATAGTAATTGAAGAGCTAACCTCGCATGTCAAAGCCAGATTTCTGAAAATCTCTGTAGACTTTCGGATTGTTGAAGGCCGGAAATTTGGCTTTATGAGCTGCGGACTTTATCGCTTCGCAATAGGCTTTATCACCGTTACTGGTAGATATTTTTAACGCCGTGCCATCCTGAGAGAATTCCATATGCAACCTGCATATTTTCCCTTTCCAGTTATGCGGCTCATCAAGTTTGGCATTAATTGCAGCTCTGATTCCCCGCGCTTGCGCCCCCCATTCATCCTGATCATCCCAGCGTCCTGAACTGCAACTACCTGTAGCAGTAGTTTTGTGGCAATCTGAAGGGTGTAAAGGTGTGCATCCCGCAACAAAACCGACCCAAAAAGTCAACATAACGATTTTCTTTAATCCCACTTCTTGCTCCTCAATCCATTAAAATCTCAGCAATAGTAGTTGTTACGTCCGCCACTGGCTCAGAGCTGACTATCCGCTAAATTTAGCTCAGTGCCGTAGTTGTGTCAGAACAAACCTAAGCCGAAACCGTTTATTACAAAACAATAAATATCAGGGTTTAAAATCCAGCACCCCATTTTGAAATACTTTATATACTTCCGGCGAAGGGGGGGCAGGTATATCAGCATTCTTTATCGCATTCATCGCTTCACGACATAAATCGAGGTCTCCACTTTCTCTTTTAACCTCCAGTAGAAGGCCATTCGGGGCCATATGCATTCTCAGTGTACACTCTTTTCCTGAATACTTACTCGCATCCCCGAACTGTTTTTCGATGGCGCTCTTGATTTGATGGGCATACAGACGGATATCCTCACTAACATCAGAAGTACGTTCAGATGAACTCACATACTGTGTCTCTATTGCTTTATCGGAGTAATATGATGTACGGTCATGATAATTTGTCGATACAGCATCAGTGCACCCGATAATAATCCCACTAATAATCAACGTAAGAATTGATGCGCTACGAAAACCCATTTTTCCTCACATATGTCATATAGTAAAGGATTATATATACCGTTGTTTTGGACGCTCAAACAGCGAATCAGATCAAATAAAACGCACATTTGTTAACATTTACACAAAGTCTGCGTGGGATATTCTGAAAGAATATCCATAATGTGGAGAGAATCTATTGAAGTGCATGGTGCCGGGTGCCTCCCGGTGAATTCAGTACCAGCACCTGAATCCGCGATTATCCCATATACCTACTCGCTGATTGCCCCTCCGCACAGGGGGATTCACCATGCCAGTTTCTTTTAACAAACTCCCCGCAAACCAGAGAACAGTCAACCGCCTGAATTGTGAAGTATTTAAAAATTTCTCCCGCTAACTGATACCCGGCTAACAGTCTGGCGTTTTCTTTTTCAGCAACGGGAAAGCAACAACCACCACACCCGCCACCAGCACACCGTCAGCCAGCACTGACATTATCCGGCTGCTGCAATGCCATTCACAAAAACAGTAAGCAATCACTTTTTACCGTAACAGGTGATAATCCAGATATGTATCTACCCCAGATGAGTAATCCGAAGTTCATCCATACCACAGGTCCTGGCTATTCTGTTGTACTCCTGAACAAGAGCAAATAATTCTGAATTAGCAACCATGAACTCATCGCAAACCCTCTGTATAGCATCACTATTCAGAATAATAACGTCTCTTCCCGAAAGACGATCAGGAGCACAGAACAAAACTGTCAAACGGCTGAAGGCCTTTGCTCGTGCTGCATTGACTATATCAATACGCTGCCTAAGGATGAAACACCCCGACGCCTCATCAATATTCACTCTACCCACACCATATGAATGATAAATATTTAATGCTGAAAAAACCATTAGACCGTATAACAAACACTCAATCAATACTTAACAGAACTTTTATTTTTGACAAACATATAATATTTTCAACAATATCCTGAGCCAGGTATATTCCAGTATAAGGCTCTGCCGGAAGGAATCTGGAAGAATGAATATGGCGCGCTGTACTGGATTCGAACCAGTGACCGATTGCTTAGAAGGCAATTGCTCTGTCCGGCTGAGCTAACAACGCTGAATACCGATAATGGACCGCCATCGGGGACCCGCCCCCCCCCC
>NZ_JAHZSO010000048.1:0-681 GCF_028421345.1 Escherichia sp. S10b | reverse complement strand
TTTCCGGTGACAGTGTCACGCTGTCGGACGGACAGCAGACCCGGGTGATTCGCCCCGGTCAGGAGCGGGCAGAGCAACATATTGACCTGGCCTATGCCATCACCGCCCACGGTGCGCAGGGGACAAGTGAAACCTTTGCCATTGCGCTTGAAGGCACGGAAGGTAACCGGAAACTGATGGCAGGCTTTGAGTCAGCCTACGTGGCCCTGTCGCGTATGAAGCAGCATGTGCAGGTGTACACCGATAACCGTCAGGGCTGGACGGATGCCATTAACAATGCCGTACAGAAAGGAACAGCCCACGATGTGTTTGAGCCGAAACCGGACCGGGAGGTCATGAATGCGCAGCGGCTGTTCAGTACGGCACGGGAACTGCGGGACGTGGCGGCAGGCCGTGCCGTTCTCCGTCAGGCGGGGCTGGCCGGGGGAGACAGCCCTGCACGGTTTATTGCACCGGGACGTAAATATCCGCAGCCGTATGTGGCACTGCCGGCGTTTGACCGTAACGGCAGGTCCGCCGGTATCTGGCTGAACCCACTGACCACGGATGACGGAAACGGGCTGCGGGGATTCAGCGGTGAAGGACGGGTGAAAGGCCGCGGGGATGCGCAGTTCGTGGCCCTGCAGGGCAGCCGTAACGGAGAGAGCCTGCTGGCTGATAATATGCAGGATGGTGTCCGGA
>NZ_JAHZSO010000047.1:0-5009 GCF_028421345.1 Escherichia sp. S10b | reverse complement strand
TCTTCATCATCAATATAATTAAGCAGATACAGCGTTTTGTTGATGCGCCCCACTTCAATGATTGCCTGAGTCAGTCCGGAAGGAGGGGTTCTAGGGATTTTCCGTCCAAAAACGACAAAGTGCTCTGGAGGCCCCGCCGTCTGTGGCCTCCAGAGGGGTATTACTTTTTTCGAGATCCCTATTTGGGCTCTGTTTGAGTAAGATTTAGTCTTTTTGGGCTAAATCCATGGCATTCGAAGAACGTGTCCAAATCTTGTCCGAGGCAGAACAAGATGAGTTATATGGACCCCCCGCTTTCACCTCCGCCGACCAACGCTTCTTTTTCTCGCTGAACGATAAGGAACTGGCGATCGCTAAAAGCCTCCGTCATCGGGGCCAGCGTTACATGCTGGTGGTACTGCTGGGCTATTTCAAAGCCAAGCCGGTGGTGCTGAATCCCGGCTTTCATCAGATCAAGCAGGACCTCAAATACGTTTATCAAACCGTTCTACCAGGCCCAGGCTGTAGACCCTTTAATCTCACGCCAAAAGAGAACGAACGGATTTACCAACGTGTTTTCCAGCTCTGCAACTACCAGCGCTGGAATGTCAAAGACCATGGAGCGGCGTTGAGAGATTACTTATCCCAGCAAGCCAGAGCCTGGACAGCGCCTAGGCACCTCTTCGATGCGGCCAATGAATATTGTTCGGGGCAGAAGATCGCAATCCCTGCCTACAGCACGCTGCAAAAGATCATCAGTCAGGTGGTGGGAGACGAACAGGAACACATGGCCGCGCACCTTGAGCGTGCAATGTCACGCGGTCTTAAGCAAGCACTGGCGGAGCTCGTGAACGGCACAGGTCCACTGCCGTTCCGACAGTTGCGACAATCGGCTCGTAACTTCACCGGAACCGAGTTGGAGAAAGAACTGATTGTCTATCGCCATATCCAGCATTGGATGCCGGAAGTGGATCTGCTGTTGAGCACGCTATCACTGTCGCAGAAAAATCTGCAACACCTGGCAGAGAAAGTCGACTACTACGGTGCCAAACTGAAACGTCAAACCGTAGGCAGCCAATGGCTGTATTTATTGTGCTATCTTCAAACGCGATGGCAGCAAGCGCTGGAACGTATTGCCGATGGCTTTGTGCATCATGTCAGACAGACCAAACAGAAGGCAAAGGATTATGCGCAGGAAGCGGTGTTTAAGGATTGGCAAAAAGCAGCTAAAAATGTCAGCAAGGCAGCTGAAGTACTGCACCTGTTCATTGATGACAGCATTGATCTGCAACTACCGTTTGCAACAGTAAGACAGCAAGCACTGAGCCTGCTGACCAAAAGGGATCTGGAATCTGTATGTCTCTTCCTGAACGAGCAGCGACGATCGGTCGATGAAGCCATGTGGCAGTACTGCGACGAGAAAGAAAGTCTGCGGAAAGGTTTGCTGCGAGAGTTGTTCCTATGTCTGCGCTTCGAAGGCTGCGACGGCACCCAGCACTTAGCGGCCGCCTTGGCGAAAACACAAAACGAACTCAACGGCCAGGACGCTCAGTTGCAAACTGCCGACACCAGACTCCTTTCCAAAAAATCACGTGAATTCCTGCTGGATGGTGAAGGGAATATCCTGATCGATCGTTATGAGTGGTTCCTCTATCAACAGATTCCTGATCGCCTGAATGGCCAGCTGACGCTGCCTGATATCACTAAATACCGGGCACTCGACGCCGACCTGATCGACGGGGAACATTGGCGAAAAAACAAATATACGCTGCTTCAACAGAGCCATTTTACAAAATTAGCGGAGGAGCCTGAAAAGCTGATCAAACAGATGGCCATGGAATTGGATACCCGTTTGTACGAAGTCGGCGAATATCTTGAACAGGAAGACAACCGGAATATCATCTTGCGTAATCCGCAGGGTAAACGCTTCTGGCGCCTGCCTTCGGCCAGCAAACATCATCTGGTCAACAATCCCTTCTTCCAGCAAATTCCCACAACGGGGATTGCGGATGTACTGCGCATGGTTGATCGTGACACCGGTTTCATTGACTGCTTCGCTCATGTGCTGGGTTCCCAATCCAGAAGCCGTTCCCATGAATATGACCTGTTGGCAATTCTGGTCGGCAATGCAACCAATCAAGGCATTTACGGCATGGCACAGATCTCTGATCGTACCTATGATCAGCTCAGCACTATCCAGGCGAACTATCTTCGCCTGGAAACATTGAATGCTGCTAACGACAACATCAATAACGCGACAGCCAAGCTACCCATCTTCCGGTACTACAACATCCAGGAAGATGTGATCCACGCCAGTGCCGATGGTCAAAAGTTCGAAGCCCGGCGCGAGACCTTCAAAACCCGTTATTCGTCGAAGTACTTTGGCACTCAAAAAGGTGTTTCTGCCATGACCTTGATCGCCAATCACGCTGCGATCAACGCCAGAGTGATCGGCGCCAACGAACATGAATCGCACTACATCTTTGATTTGTTGATGAGCAATACGTCAGACATCATTCCGGATGTGCTCTCAACCGATACCCATGGGGTGAACCATGTGAACTTCGCGTTACTGGATCTGTTCGGATACCAGTTTGCCCCACGCTATGCCCAGGTTGGCAAAGTGATCAATGACATGTTTGATGTCAAGGAAGACAAAGAACACCGAATTCAGCTGTGCTTAAAAAAGCCAATCAATACCCATCGTATTGCGCAGCACTGGGATACCATCCAACGGATTGCAGTATCACTTAAGCAGCGGAAAACAACGCAAGCCACCTTGGTGAGAAAGCTCTCGGAGTACAAGCGCAATCACCCGCTGCTGGAAGCCCTGACGGAATACAATCGCCTGGTGAAAGCGAATTATCTACTGTGCTACATCGATGATGCCAGTTTAAGAAACTATGTTCAGCGCGCGCTGAACCGGGGAGAGGCCTATCACCAACTGCGTCGGGCCGTGAGCAGCGTCAATGGGGATCAGTTCCGGGGCAGTTCAGACGAAGAAATCCAGCTATGGAATGAGTGCGCTCGCCTGGTCACCAATGCCATCGTTTACTTCAACTCCAGGATACTCAGCCAGCTGTTGACCAGCTTCGAATACCAAGGAGATACCAAGAGAATAGATATCGTCAAACAGGCATCCCCTGTGGCCTGGCACAACATTAACCTCAAGGGGACTTACCACTTCGAATTGAGCGAAAAATTGCCAGATCTGGAGGAGCTTATGCGCTCAATCGAGGGATATTTACCCGTCAGCGAAAAGTAATACCCCTCTGGAGGCCACGGACGGCGCGGCCTCCAGAGCACTTTGTCGTTTTTGGACGGAAAATCCCTAGAACCCCATTATCTAAAAATACTTAATTGTCTTTTAACGTCGCTAAATTTTAAATAAATAAGTGAAGAGTGTTAGTGGAGCCACTGATTTAAAGTTGGCAGAGTAAAACTTGAAGTGCGACATAAACCACCTAATTAATTTAAAGGGTTTATGGAGTATATAAAATTGTCATACCATCATCTTAACTTTGAAGATCGTACTGCATTAATGCTTGAGTCAAGAAAAGAAGGCTTTTCAGCCAGAAAATTTGCTGAACTCATTAAAAGACATCCTAGTACGATCTATCGTGAGCTTAAAAGAAATAGCATCAATGACGTTTATCAAGCTCGATATGCTTCTGATAACACCTTCGCTAGACGTAGACGTGGTCACAGAAAACTCAAAATCGATTCAATCCTCTGGAAATTTATTGTTGAAGCGATCCGTTGTTTATGGTCTCCTCAGCAAATAGCAAAGCGTTTAAAGACATTTCCTGATTTGGATCAAACAATGAATGTAAGCCATACAACGATTTATTCAACGATACGAGCATTACCAAAGGGTGAGTTGAAAAAAGACTTATTATCCTGTCTACGTCATGAAAATAAAAAGCGAAAAGCTAACGGTGAACCTAAAAAAGATTCTATATTACAGGATATTAAAACTATTCATGAGCGCCCAGCCGAAGTTCAAGAAAGAAAAATACCGGGTCATTGGGAAGCTGATTTAATTAAAGGTAAAGACAATAAAAGTTCGATAGCAACACTTATTGAACGAAATACACGGCTCTGTATCTTGGCAACATTACCTGATGCAAAGGCAGAATCAGTGCGCAAGGCTTTAACTGAAGCTCTGAAATATTTACCTGCAGAACTGCGTAAAACGTTGACCTATGACCGTGGACGTGAGATGTCAGAACATAAAATACTCGAAGAAGATTTAGGCATAGATGTATATTTCTGTGACCCACATTCACCCTGGCAAAAAGGCACATGCGAAAATATGAATGGTTTAATTAGGCAATATTTACCTAAAGGGATTGATTTAAATCAGGCAGATCAGCATTATTTAAATCAAGTTGCCATGTCACTGAATACTCGTCCTAGAAAGGCGTTAGATTGGCTTACACCATTAGGGAAGGTGCGAATAAGCGGGGAAATTCTTCTCGGCTGACTCAGTCATTTCATTTCTTCATGTTTGAGCCGATTTTTTCTCCCGTAAATGCCTTGAATCAGCCTATTTAGACCGTTTCTTCGCCATTTAAGGCGTTATCCCCAGTTTTTAGTGAGATCTCTCCCACTGACGTATCATTTGGTCCGCCCGAAACAGGTTGGCCAGCGTGAATAACATCGCCAGTTGGTTATCGTTTTTCAGCAACCCCTTGTATCTGGCTTTCACGAAGCCGAACTGTCGCTTGATGATGCGAAATGGGTGCTCCACCTTGGCCCGGATGCTGGCTTTCATGTATTCGATGTTGATGGCCGTTTTGTTCTTGCGTGGATGCTGTTTCAAGGTTCTTACCTTGCCGGGGCGCTCGGCGATCAGCCAGTCCACATCCACCTCGGCCAGCTCCTCGCGCTGTGGCGCCCCTTGGTAGCCGGCATCGGCTGAGACAAATTGCTCCTCTCCATGCAGCAGATTACCCAGCTGATTGAGGTCATGCTCGTTGGCCGCGGTGGTGACTAGGCTGTGGGTCAGGCCACTCTTGGCATCGACA
>NZ_JAHZSO010000046.1:0-3309 GCF_028421345.1 Escherichia sp. S10b | reverse complement strand
ACGGCCCGCTAACGCGGAGATACGCCCCGACTTCGGGTAAACCCTCGTCGGGACCACTCCGACCGCGCACAGAAGCTCTCTCATGGCTGAAAGCGGGTATGGTCTGGCAGGGCTGGGGATGGGTAAGGTGAAATCTATCAATCAGTACCGGCTTACGCCGGGCTTCGGCGGTTTTACTCCTGTATCATATGAAACAACAGAGTGCCGCCTTCCATGCCGCTGATGCGGCATATCCTGGTAACGATATCTGAATTGTTATACATGTGTATATACGTGGTAATGACAAAAATAGGACAAGTTAAAAATTTACAGGCGATGCAATGATTCAAACACGTAATCAATATCTGCAGTTTATGCTGGTTATGCTGGCTGCATGGGGCATTAGTTGGGGAGCCAGATTTGTCATGGAGCAGGCCGTTCTGCTTTATGGATCAGGAAAAAACTATTTGTTCTTCAGTCATGGTACTGTTCTGATGTACCTGCTGTGTGTTTTCCTGGTATACCGCCGTTGGATAGCTCCGCTACCGGTCGTTGGTCAGCTGCGCAACGTTGGCGTACCGTGGCTGGTCGGTGCGATGGCCGTGGTGTATGTCGGTGTATTTCTGCTCGGTAAGGCGCTGGCTCTGCCTGCTGAGCCATTTATGACGAAACTTTTTGCCGATAAGTCCATACCTGACGTGATCCTGACGTTGCTGACCATCTTTATCCTTGCCCCGTTGAATGAGGAAACGCTGTTCCGGGGGATTATGCTGAACGTCTTCCGTTCACGGTACTGCTGGACGATGTGGCTGGGGGCGCTGATAACGTCGTTGTTGTTCGTCGCCGCGCACAGCCAGTATCAGAACCTGCTGACACTGGCAGAACTGTTCCTGGTGGGGTTGATTACATCAGTGGCCAGGATCAGAAGTGGTGGCCTGCTGCTGCCGGTATTGCTGCATATGGAAGCAACCACGCTGGGTTTACTGTTTGGTTGAAAGTTATATTTTTATTAAACATTGTGCGTTAAAGCCTGGTGTGTTTTTTTAGTGGATGTTATATTTAAATATAACTTTTATGGAGGTGAAGAATGCATACCACCCGACTGAAGAGGGTTGGCGGCTCAGTTATGCTGACCGTCCCACCGGCACTGCTGAATGCGCTGTCTCTGGGCACAGATAATGAAGTTGGCATGGTCATTGATAATGGCCGGCTGATTGTTGAGCCGTACAGACGCCCGCAATATTCACTGGCTGAGCTACTGGCACAGTGTGATCCGAATGCTGAAATATCAGCTGAAGAACGAGAATGGCTGGATGCACCGGCGACTGGTCAGGAGGAAATCTGACATGGAAAGAGGGGAAATCTGGCTTGTCTCGCTTGATCCTACCGCAGGTCATGAGCAGCAGGGAACGCGGCCGGTGCTGATTGTCACACCGGCGGCCTTTAATCGCGTGACCCGCCTGCCTGTTGTTGTGCCCGTAACCAGCGGAGGCAATTTTGCCCGCACTGCCGGCTTTGCGGTGTCGTTGGATGGTGTTGGCATACGTACCACAGGTGTTGTACGTTGCGATCAACCCCGGACAATTGATATGAAAGCACGGGGCGGAAAACGACTCGAACGGGTTCCGGAGACTATCATGAACGAAGTTCTTGGCCGCCTGTCCACTATTCTGACTTGAACATGGGGTTTGAGGGGCAACTGGATGAAAACGTACGATTTAGGGCACTAAAACCGCTGTTGTCCCACCATTCTGGTGATTCCCAAACGTTATTTGGCTAAAAAGTAGTTTTGATGTGGTTTATTTTCCGAATTCCAAGCGCAGCCCTACTTTCTTGTGCGTATTTGCGTGTTTTGCGCAGTTTTGAAGTTCCTACATCAGATTGACTTCGGATACAAATTCAATGAACATTGATGCAAATACTGACCTATCAGTTTCTTAACTAAATACTCGAGATACATCTAATGGCTAATGAAAACTTAGATATTGACTCCAAGACAGCAGAAGAATTATACGAGTGGTATCTGGATGATAAATTAATTATAAATCGAAGATACCAAAGAAAATTAGTATGGTCCCTCGAAGAGAAAACAGCACTGATTTCATCAATGACTCAGCAATACCCTATCCCTTTGCTATTGTTTGTTTCCATTGACAACAAAAGAGAAATCCTTGATGGAATGCAAAGACTAGAAGCTTTAATGAGTTTTATTGAGCAGCGATTTTCATTAAATGGTAAATACTTTAATTTAGATGCCATTGCATTAACAAAACAACTAAAAGACAGTGGTAAACTTCAACAAAAAGAGCCAGTGCTATCCCGCGAAAGTTCTACATTAATTGCTCGCTATAGATTTGCTATATCTGAATACTCTTCAACAGAGGACCACATTGACGAAGTGTTTCGACGCATAAATTCCAATGGTAAAATTTTATCAAAACAAGAACTACGAAGTGCGGGGTGCGTTAGTAATTTTTCAGAGTTAGTAAGGAAAATATCGACAATTATAAGAGGAGATACTACACATAGCGATATAATGGGACTGAATAAAATACATAACATATCAATTTGCAATGATGGACTCGATTATGGAATAAATATAGACAATCATTTCTATATTAGAAATCATATCATTAGTAGGCCTAGCATTAGAGACTCTGACGATGAAGAGTTAGTTGCAAATATCTTGGGCTATATATTTTTAGATGATAAGCCAACATCAGGATCAACATCGCTCGATACATTTTACGGTGAAGGTTCGACGAGTCATGCAATCCATACACGAACTCAATTAGAGAATTACATTCAGACAAATGGTGCAGATAAAATTGTCAATAATTACCTCTTCGTTTATGAGATGATTCAAAAATTATTTGATGCAAATAATTTGAACTTTAGATCACACATTCTGGGCAATGCATCTTCATCTCAAGAATGTCCTCGTTACTATCAAGCTGTTTTTCTTGCTTTGTATGAATTAATCATAAATGAAAACATGCAACTTGACGATGAACAGAAATTTATCGCTCAGTTAGGAGACAGTGTACAACGTTCAATGGTGCAAACCGAAGGGGGCCGTTGGGCAGCTAGCGCTCGTCAGAAAAGTGTCGAAGATTTATGTGCTTTAATCAGACGATATTTTAAAGAATCAGAAAATAAATTTATCAATCATGCTTGGCAAACACTGATAAGAACTCTACTTAATAACTCAAGAACAGAACAACCAAATTATGATTTTAAACAGGGAGGTGATGCTGCCAACTTACTGATTTAGTGTATGATGGTGTTTTTGAGGTGCTCCAGTGGCTTCTGTTTCTATCAGCTGTCCCT
>NZ_JAHZSO010000045.1:0-87849 GCF_028421345.1 Escherichia sp. S10b | reverse complement strand
CAGAAGTGAAACGCCGTAGCGCCGATGGTAGTGTGGGGTCTCCCCATGCGAGAGTAGGGAACTGCCAGGCATCAAATTAAGCAGAAGGCCCAGTCGGAAGATTGGGCCTTTTTGCGCTGGTGCAGAAAAAGGTCGGATGCGACACTGGCTGCGTCTGATCCAGCCTACTCTTGCTTATCCGTTCTGCTTTTGCATCCACTCCACCACAAAATCAGCCAGCCCCTCAACATCATTAATATCCAGTAATGCGACATCAAGATTAAGCGGCACATCACTGGCTACAGCAATAACATGCCTGTCTATCACTAATTCTTCAGGTCGATGTCCGGCTCCATCGCGAAACAGCACAATCTTTGCGATCTCTTCATGCTTAAACCCTTCGACCAGAATCAAATCCAGCTTTGAGGTATCCATTCGACTTGCGAGAAACTGTAGATCCAGCTCTTCTTCGTCTGGTGTTTCCGTCATCAAGGCCCATCGTTGCTGGCTGGCAACGATGGTTTGTGCCGCGCCAGCCTTGCGCAGCTCATAGCTATCTTTGCCTGGCTTATCAACATCCATATCATGGTGCGTATGCTTAATCAGCCCTGGACGGATCCCTCTGGCGCATAATGCCGGGATCAGTTGTTTCAAAAGCGTAGTTTTTCCGGTACCACTCCACGCGGCAAAGGCGAGTAACGGTATCATCGTTTTTCCTGCCATCGGGCAAGCTCCTCTGGCGTATTCACGTTAATAAATGCATCTTTATTATCGCTGAAATCAACCGCATGACCGCCAGCCAGACGCATAAATGCCATTACCCGGCGTTCTCCTGCTTGCAGATATTCCAGTAATAAAGGCTCAATTGCGCGGTTTACCAGAGCAATAGTCGGGTGATCGCGTTCACCGTCGTGGACCCACACGACAGGCGCATCTTTGCGCTGATGATTAAGCCGGGCTGCTAAATCCTCGGGAATATAAGGAGTATCGCACGGACAAAACAAAAACCACTCGCCTGCTTCCTGCTGCATTACTGAAAGCATTCCTGCCAGAGGGCCTGGGTAATCCGCCAGTGAATCTTCAATCACTTTCAGACCGCTTGCCTGATAGATTTCCTGATGGCGATTGGCATTAACCACGACGTGAGAGAGCTGCGTCATAAGCGCGTCAGCGACATGTTGCCATAATGGTTTGCCGTTTAATTCAAGCAATCCTTTATCTACGCCGCCCATTCGTCTGGCTTTACCGCCTGCCAGCACAACGCCTGTTATCGTCGTCATCAGATTCACCGATATCGCCTCTTTTATTGTGGGATTGACCCTGCTAACGTGTCTGTCTCAAGAGTAAGGAGCATTACTATGAAATGTAAACGTCTGAATGAAGTTATTGAACTCCTCCAGCCAGCCTGGCAAAAAGAGCCAGACCTTAACCTGTTGCAATTTTTGCAGAAACTGGCGAAAGAGTCAGGTTTTGACGGCGAACTGGCGGATTTGACGGATGACATTCTGATCTATCACCTGAAAATGCGTGATTCCGCGAAAGATGCGGTGATCCCGGGTTTGCAGAAAGATTATGAAGAAGACTTCAAAACGGCGCTGTTACGCGCTCGCGGCGTAATTAAAGAGTAAAAGCTTGTAAGCGGTGCCACCAAAATCATCGTGAAATGATATCCTTCATCATTCGTAATGTTTTCCGGATGATGGGATGAACAACAGCGCTTTTACTTTCCAGACACTACACCCGGATACCATCATGGATGCTCTATTTGAGCAAGGGATCCGGGTGGATTCCGGTCTTACCCCGCTTAACAGCTATGAAAACCGTGTCTATCAATTTCAGGACGAAGATCGTCGACGTTTTGTCGTCAAATTTTATCGCCCTGAACGTTGGACAGCCGATCAAATCCTCGAAGAACATCAATTTGCGTTGCAGTTGGTAAATGATGAAGTTCCGGTCGCAGCACCTGTGGCCTTTAACGGTCAGACTTTATTGAATCATCAGGGATTTTATTTCGCTGTTTTTCCAAGCGTCGGTGGTCGCCAGTTCGAAGCTGATAATATCGATCAGATGGAAGCGGTTGGGCGTTATTTAGGGCGTATGCACCAGACGGGGCGCAAACAGCTTTTTATCCATCGCCCGACCATCGGTCTGAATGAATATCTCATTGAGCCACGCAAGCTGTTTGAGGACGCTACACTGATGCCTTCCGGGTTGAAAGCGGCATTCCTGAAAGCGACAGATGAGCTGATCGCCGCCGTTACAGCACACTGGCGGGAAGACTTCACCGTTCTGCGGCTACATGGAGACTGCCACGCCGGGAATATTCTCTGGCGCGATGGTCCAATGTTTGTTGATCTGGATGATGCACGTAATGGTCCAGCTATTCAGGATTTGTGGATGTTGCTCAATGGCGATAAAGCCGAGCAGCGGATGCAACTGGAAACTATTATTGAAGCTTATGAAGAATTTAGCGAGTTCGACACCGCTGAAATCGGACTGATTGAACCTTTACGCGCCATGCGTTTGGTTTATTATCTTGCCTGGCTAATGCGGCGTTGGGCTGATCCCGCGTTCCCGAAAAATTTCCCGTGGTTAACCGGGGAAGATTACTGGCTGCGACAAACGGCGACTTTTATAGAACAGGCAAAAGTTCTACAAGAACCCCCTTTACAATTAACACCTATGTATTAATCGGAGAGAGTAGATCATGAAAAAGATTTGGCTGGCGCTGGCTGGTTTAGTTTTAGCGTTTAGCGCATCGGCGGCGCAGTATGAAGATGGTAAACAGTACACTACCCTGGAAAAACCGGTAGCTGGCGCGCCGCAAGTGCTGGAGTTTTTCTCTTTCTTCTGCCCGCACTGCTATCAGTTTGAAGAAGTTCTGCATATTTCTGATAATGTGAAGAAAAAACTGCCGGAAGGCGTGAAGATGACTAAATACCACGTCAACTTCATGGGTGGTGACCTGGGCAAAGATCTGACTCAGGCATGGGCTGTGGCGATGGCGCTGGGCGTGGAAGACAAAGTGACTGTTCCGCTGTTTGAAGGCGTACAGAAAACCCAGACCATTCGTTCAGCATCTGATATCCGCGATGTATTTATCAACGCAGGTATTAAAGGTGAAGAGTACGACGCGGCGTGGAACAGCTTCGTGGTGAAATCTCTGGTCGCTCAGCAGGAAAAAGCTGCAGCTGACGTGCAATTGCGTGGTGTTCCGGCGATGTTTGTTAACGGTAAATATCAGCTGAATCCGCAGGGCATGGATACCAGCAATATGGATGTTTTTGTTCAGCAGTATGCTGATACAGTGAAATATCTGTCCGAGAAAAAATAATTAAATGTAAATTACATAAAGCCCGTGAATATTCACGGGCTTTTTTTATTATTTAATAAATATAAATACATTCTGATAATGCATCCTGCCGCTGGACATTATTTCAGCATAAGCGGATATTTAAAGTTTTGCTGTTTTATCAGGGAATATTTATATGATACATAAGTCAGCTACAGGTGTTATTGTTGCGTTAGCCGTAATCTGGGGTGGTGGCACATGGTACACAGGTACGCAAATTCAGCCTGGTGTCGAAAAGTTTATTAAAGATTTTAACGATGCTAAAAAGAAAGGTGAACATGCCTACGATATGACGTTAAGTTATAAAAATTTTGACAAAGGTTTTTTTAATTCTCGTTTTCAAATGCAAATGACATTCGATAACGGTGCACCCGATCTCAATATCAAGCCAGGCCAGAAAGTTGTATTTGATGTGGATGTTGAGCACGGTCCGTTGCCCATCACAATGTTAATGCATGGTAATGTCATCCCAGCACTGGCAGCGGCAAAAGTGAACTTAGTGAATAATGAACTGACACAACCGCTATTTATCGCCGCGAAAAATAAATCGCCCGTGGAAGCGACATTGCGATTCGCGTTTGGTGGCTCATTCTCTACGACATTAGATGTTGCCCCTGCAGAGTATGGAAAGTTTTCTTTTGGTGAGGGCCAGTTTACTTTTAATGGTGATGGTAGTTCATTGTCTAACCTGGATATTGAAGGCAAAGTCGAAGATATTGTTCTGCAATTATCACCAATGAACAAAGTAACGGCAAAAAGTTTTACCATTGATTCTCTGGCGCGATTAGAAGAAAAGAAATTTCCGGTTGGTGAAAGCGAGTCGAAATTTAATCAGATTAACATTATCAATCACGGGGAAGACGTTGCCCAAATCGATGCTTTCGTTGCAAAAACCATGCTGGATCGCGTTAAAGACAAAGATTATATCAATGTCAATCTGACCTACGAACTTGATAAGTTAACAAAAGGGAATCAGCAACTCGGTAGTGGTGAGTGGTCATTGATTGCTGAATCTATTGATCCCTCAGCGGTGCGCCAATTTATCATCCAGTATAACATTGCAATGCAGAAGCAGCTTGCTGCACACCCTGAGTTAGCAAACGATGAAGTTGCTCTGCAAGAAGTGAATGCTGCATTGTTCAAAGAGTATTTACCGTTATTACAAAAAAGTGAGCCGACCATTAAACAACCGGTAAAATGGAAGAACGCACTCGGCGAACTAAATGCCAATCTGGATATCAGTATTGCCGACCCAGCCAAATCTTCATCATCCACAAACAAAGATATTAAATCGCTCAATTTTGATGTGAAGTTACCGCTTAATGTCGTCACAGAAACCGCAAAACAGCTTAATTTATCTGAAGGAATGGATGCGGAAAAAGCGCAAAAGCGGGCTGATAAACAAATCAGCGGGATGATGACCTTAGGTCAGATGTTTCAGTTAATCACGATTGACAACAATACCGCCTCGCTGCAACTGCGTTATACACCGGGTAAAGTTGTTTTTAACGGACAGGAGATGAGCGAAGAAGAATTTATGTCTCGTGCCGGACGTTTTGTTCATTAAAATACTCACTCGCCTCTGCTCATTCAGAGGCGAGCAAAATTTACTTGTCCTGCCGCTGTGATGACATCAACGACGTCAGAAGTCGGTCTTTTTCCTGCCACAGTGAGTTCAGCCATTGCTGAAAATGGCGCTTAAAGCTTTTGTCATTGATGTAGTCGCCATGTAACTCATCGGCAATAGGCTGTAAATCCACATGAACGACAATTCGCGTCAGTTTACCGCTTAACATATCGAAGAACGGCTGACGGTTATTGTCCGGATAACACAGCGTAACATTAAGCAGTTTATCGAATTGTTTACCCAGTACATTTAGCGCCATCGCAATGCCTGCCGCCTTTGGTGGCAACAAGTTTTGAAAAGTGGAGTGGGTTTGCTGATGTTTTTCTTGCGTGAAACGGGAGCCTTCAACGAAATTGACAATGGTGGTGGGATGCAGGCGAAACTTTTCACAAGAACGCCGAGTGGTTTCAACATCTTTACCACGTCGCTCCGGATGACGTAATAAATAAGCGCGGGAATAACGCTTCATAAACGGCATATCCAGCGCCCAGCACGCCAGGCCAAGAAATGGCACCCAGGCCAGCTGTTGCTTGAGGAAATATTTATTCATCGGAATGTGCTTACGAAACAGCACGCACAGTACGACAATATCTGCCCAACTACGGTGGTTACAAATAAGCAGATACCAGTTCTTCTTACTTAACCCTTCCAGCCCGTGAACTTCCCATTGCAGGTGTGGGTTCAGATGCAGTAATACCGCCAGACCTTCACACCAGCAATACATCATAAAATCACAAAAACGCGAAACCTTTCGCCAAATGACTGGCACAGGTAGCAATAGTTTTACAATCCCGGCAATGATGATCGGGACGGAACAAAAAATAGTGACCAAAATGGTCAATACGATACTCAGCAAAAGGGTTATCGCAGCGAGTATTCTCGTCATAATGAATTTATTCAAAAGGTTAGCCATAGACAGTGCGCTAAAGAAGCGCAAGGCGCAGATTTTAGCAGAAAACGACCCAAATAACGGATGATCCTTAAGGAGAAAAATAATTCATATCTATCCACATTAGAAAAAATCCCATTATCTCAATTATTAGGGATGGCTTTATTTTTAACTACATGAAAAACAAAGACAAACATCATACTGTAAAAAGCATGATAATAAATTAAAAGCGATGTAAATAATTTATGCACAAAGTTATCCACATGACGATTTGCGAGCGATCCAGAAGATCTACAAAAGATTTTCACGAAAAGCGGTGAAAAACTCATGTTTTTATCCTGTCTGTGGCATCCTTTACCCATAATCTGATAAACAGGCACGGACATTATGGTTCAGATCCCCCAAAATCCACTTATCCTTGTAGATGGTTCATCTTATCTTTATCGCGCATATCACGCGTTTCCCCCGCTGACTAACAGCGCAGGCGAGCCGACCGGTGCGATGTATGGTGTCCTCAACATGCTGCGCAGTCTGATCATGCAATATAAACCGACGCATGCAGCGGTGGTCTTTGACGCCAAGGGAAAAACCTTTCGTGATGAACTGTTTGAACATTACAAATCACATCGCCCGCCAATGCCGGACGATCTGCGAGCACAAATCGAACCTCTGCACGCGATGGTTAAAGCGATGGGACTGCCGCTGCTGGCGGTTTCTGGCGTAGAAGCGGACGACGTTATCGGTACTCTGGCGCGCGAAGCCGAAAAAGCCGGGCGTCCGGTGCTGATC
Organism: Escherichia sp. S10b; assembly: GCF_028421345.1. Classification (NCBI taxonomy): domain Bacteria; kingdom Pseudomonadati; phylum Pseudomonadota; class Gammaproteobacteria; order Enterobacterales; family Enterobacteriaceae; genus Escherichia; species Escherichia sp. S10b. Next base: position 81,213 of record NZ_JAHZSO010000045.1, on the reverse strand, counting down.
AGCACTGGCGATAAAGATATGGCGCAGCTGGTGACGCCAAATATTACGCTTATCAATACCATGACGAATACCATCCTCGGACCGGAAGAGGTGGTGAATAAGTACGGCGTGCCGCCAGAACTGATCATCGATTTCCTGGCGCTGATGGGTGACTCCTCCGATAACATCCCTGGCGTACCGGGCGTCGGTGAAAAAACCGCGCAGGCATTGCTGCAAGGTCTGGGCGGGCTGGATACGCTGTATGCCGAGCCAGAAAAAATTGCTGGGTTGAGCTTCCGTGGCGCGAAAACAATGGCAGCGAAGCTCGAGCAAAACAAAGAAGTTGCTTATCTCTCATACCAGCTGGCGACGATTAAAACCGACGTTGAACTGGAGCTGACCTGTGAACAACTGGAAGTGCAGCAACCGGCAGCGGAAGAGTTGTTGGGGCTGTTCAAAAAGTATGAGTTCAAACGCTGGACTGCTGATGTCGAAGCGGGCAAATGGTTACAGGCCAAAGGGGCAAAACCAGCCGCGAAGCCGCAGGAAACCAGTGTTGCAGACGAAGCGCCAGAAGTGACGGCAACGGTGATTTCTTATGACAACTACGTCACCATCCTTGATGAAGAAACACTGAAAGCGTGGATTGCGAAGCTGGAAAAAGCGCCGGTATTTGCATTTGATACCGAAACCGACAGCCTTGATAACATCTCTGCTAACCTGGTCGGGCTTTCTTTTGCTATCGAGCCAGGCGTAGCGGCATATATTCCGGTTGCTCATGATTATCTTGACGCGCCCGATCAAATCTCTCGCGAGCGTGCACTCGAGTTGCTAAAACCGCTGCTGGAAGATGAAAAGGCGCTGAAGGTCGGGCAAAACCTGAAATACGATCGCGGTATTCTGGCGAATTACGGCATTGAGCTGCGTGGGATTGCGTTTGATACCATGCTGGAGTCCTACATTCTCAATAGCGTTGCCGGGCGTCACGATATGGACAGCCTCGCGGAACGTTGGTTGAAGCACAAAACCATCACTTTTGAAGAGATTGCGGGTAAAGGCAAAAATCAACTGACCTTTAACCAGATTGCCCTCGAAGAGGCCGGACGTTACGCCGCCGAAGATGCTGATGTCACCTTGCAGTTGCATCTGAAAATGTGGCCGGATCTGCAAAAACACAAAGGGCCGTTGAACGTCTTCGAGAATATCGAAATGCCGCTGGTGCCAGTGCTTTCACGCATTGAACGTAACGGTGTGAAGATCGATCCGAAAGTGCTGCACAATCATTCTGAAGAGCTCACCTTGCGTCTGGCTGAGCTGGAAAAGAAAGCGCATGAAATTGCAGGTGAAGAATTTAACCTTTCTTCCACCAAGCAGTTGCAAACCATTCTGTTTGAAAAACAGGGTATTAAACCGCTGAAGAAAACGCCGGGTGGCGCGCCGTCAACGTCGGAAGAGGTACTGGAAGAACTGGCGCTGGACTATCCGTTGCCAAAAGTGATTCTGGAGTATCGTGGTCTGGCGAAGCTGAAATCGACCTACACCGACAAGCTGCCGCTGATGATCAACCCGAAAACCGGGCGTGTGCATACCTCTTATCACCAGGCAGTAACTGCAACGGGACGTTTATCGTCAACCGATCCTAACCTGCAAAACATTCCGGTGCGTAACGAAGAAGGTCGTCGTATCCGCCAGGCGTTTATTGCGCCAGAGGATTATGTGATTGTCTCAGCGGACTACTCGCAGATTGAACTGCGCATTATGGCGCATCTTTCGCGTGACAAAGGCTTGCTGACCGCATTCGCGGAAGGAAAAGATATCCACCGGGCAACGGCGGCAGAAGTGTTTGGTTTGCCACTGGAAACCGTCACCAGCGAGCAACGCCGTAGCGCGAAAGCGATCAACTTTGGTCTGATTTATGGCATGAGTGCTTTCGGTCTGGCGCGGCAATTGAACATTCCACGTAAAGAAGCGCAGAAGTACATGGACCTTTACTTCGAACGCTACCCTGGCGTGCTGGAGTATATGGAACGCACCCGTGCTCAGGCGAAAGAGCAGGGCTACGTTGAAACGCTGGACGGACGCCGTCTGTATCTGCCGGATATCAAATCCAGCAATGGTGCTCGTCGTGCAGCGGCTGAACGTGCAGCCATTAACGCGCCAATGCAGGGAACCGCCGCCGACATTATCAAACGGGCGATGATTGCCGTTGATGCGTGGTTACAGGCTGAGCAACCGCGTGTACGTATGATCATGCAGGTACACGATGAACTGGTATTTGAAGTTCATAAAGATGATGTTGATGCCGTCGCGAAGCAGATTCATCAACTGATGGAAAACTGTACCCGTCTGGATGTGCCGTTGCTGGTGGAAGTGGGGAGTGGCGAAAACTGGGATCAGGCGCACTAAGATTCGCCTGAACATGCCCTTTTTTCGTAAGTAAACAACATAAGCTGTCACGTTTTGTGATGGCTATTAGAAATTCCTATGCAACAACTGAAAAAAAATTACAAAAAGTGCTTTCTGAACTGAACAAAAAAGAGTAAAGTTAGTCGCGTAGGGTACAGAGGTAAGATGTTCTATCTTTCAGACCTTTTACTTCACGTAATCGGATTTGGCTGAATATTTTAGCCGCCCCAGTCAGTAATGACTGGGGCGTTTTTTATTGGGCGAAAGAAAAGATCCGTAATGCCTGATGCGCTATGTTTATCAGGCCAACGGTAGAATTGTAATCTATTGAATTTACGGGCCGGATACGCCACATCCGGCACAAGCATTAAGGCAAGAAAATTATTCGCCGTCCTGCGTTTCTTCTACAGGCTGCATCTCGCTAAACCAGGTATCCAGTTTCTGCCGCAGCTTGTCCACGCCTTGTTTCTTCAACGAAGAAAACGTTTCAACCTGCACATCACCGTTAAACGCCAGTACAGCTTCACGCACCATATTCAATTGCGCTTTACGTGCGCCGCTTGCCAGTTTGTCCGCTTTGGTCAGCAGCACCAGAACGGCGATATTGCTGTCTACCGCCCACTCAATCATCTGCTGATCCAAATCTTTCAGCGGATGGCGAATATCCATTAGCACCACCAGACCTTGCAGGCTCTGACGTTTTTCGAGGTATTCGCCGAGCGCACGCTGCCATTTGCGCTTCATCTCTTCCGGGACTTCCGCATAACCGTACCCAGGCAAGTCAACCAGACGCTTGCCGTCAGCCACTTCAAACAGGTTGATAAGCTGGGTGCGCCCTGGGGTTTTTGAGGTACGAGCCAGGCTTTTCTGGTTAGTCAGCGTGTTCAGCGCGCTGGATTTACCTGCGTTGGAACGGCCTGCAAAAGCCACTTCAATTCCGGTATCGGAAGGTAGGTGGCGAATATCAGGCGCACTCATCACAAAATGCGTCTGTTGATAATTCAAATTAGTCAAAGCGGTCGTCTCCGTCAGTCAAAGCTTTGTGGCGATTATACCTGAACCATAATAAAAGGCGGATTTTTCGGCGTGAGCGTTGTAAGTAAAAGCCATACGCTTTGTGAGACATTGCCGATAGTCTTTATGCGAAATAGCAGAGAAAATTCTGCGATGCATGTCAAATAAGCTATATAAATCAGTGAATTGCTTTTATATAAAACTCTGAAAATGTGCAAATACTGATGGCGGTTGATTGTTTGTTTAAAGCAAAGGCGTAAAGTAGCACCCATAGAGCGAGGACGCTAACAGGAACAATGACTCAGGATGAGGGTCAGGAGCGCCAGGAGGCGAAGACAGAGGATTGTCAGGAAGACAAACGTCCGGAGACGTAATTAAACGGAAATGGAATCAACACGGATTGTTCCGGCTAAAGGAAAAACAGGGTGTGTTGGCGGCCTGCAAGGATTGTAAGACCCGTTAAGGGTTATGAGTCAGGAAAAAAGGCGACAGAGTAATCTGTCGCCTTTTTTCTTTGCTTGCTTTCTGTTAGATTCCGCCGCAAATCTATACTGAATAAAACGGCTAAAAGACGAACCATTATGAAACCATCATCTTCAAACTCACGCAGCAAAGGTCATGCAAAAGCGCGTCGAAAAACACGCGAGGAGCTGGATCAGGAAGCTCGTGATCGCAAGCGTCAGAAAAAACGTCGTGGTCATGCGCCGGGCAGCCGCGCAGCGGGCGGAAACACCACGTCAGGCAGCAAAGGCCAGAACGCACCAAAAGATCCACGTATTGGCAGTAAAACCCCTATTCCATTGGGCGTGACTGAAAAAGTCACCAAACAGCACAAACCGAAGAGTGAGAAACCTATGCTTTCACCGCAGGCGGAGTTGGAATTACTGGAAACGGATGAGCGTCTGGATGCGCTGCTGGAACGTCTGGAAGCAGGCGAAACCCTGAGTGCCGAAGAGCAATCCTGGGTGGATGCTAAACTGGATCGTATTGATGAGTTGATGCAGAAACTCGGCCTCTCTTATGACGATGACGAAGAAGAGGAAGAAGACGAGAAGCAAGAAGACATGATGCGTCTGCTGCGGGGCAACTAACGGATTGCCGCCGTGGGCCTTCCCGTTCTGCTGATAACCCTTCCGGTTATATGTTATCTGGTGTGGTTATTCGTTAAACTACAGCGGTTGTCGCGGCGACAAAAGTGGCTGCGCAACCGGCTGATGACCCGAAACGGGCATCCGCCGGTACGCCGTAGCCGCCAGAGACGCCATCGGAAGGAGTGAGCATGTCTGTACAGCAAATCGACTGGGATCTGGCCCTGATCCAGAAATATAACTATTCCGGGCCACGATACACCTCGTACCCGACCGCGCTGGAGTTTTCAGAAGACTTCGGCGAACAGGCGTTTTTACAAGCCGTGGCGCGCTATCCTGAGCGTCCATTATCTCTCTACGTACATATCCCGTTCTGCCATAAGCTTTGTTACTTCTGCGGTTGCAATAAGATTGTTACTCGCCAGCAGCACAAGGCCGATCAGTATCTGGACGCGCTGGAGCAAGAAATCGTCCATCGTGCACCGCTGTTCGCCGGGCGTCACGTCAGCCAATTGCACTGGGGCGGCGGAACGCCGACGTATCTGAATAAAGCGCAAATCAGCCGCCTGATGAAGCTGCTGCGCGAAAACTTCCAGTTCAATGCCGATGCGGAGATTTCGATCGAAGTCGATCCGCGGGAAATCGAACTGGATGTACTCGATCATTTACGCGCCGAAGGCTTTAATCGCCTGAGCATGGGCGTGCAGGACTTCAACAAAGAAGTGCAACGTCTGGTTAACCGCGAGCAGGATGAAGAGTTCATCTTTGCACTGCTTAACCATGCGCGTGAGATTGGTTTTACCTCCACCAACATCGACCTGATTTACGGCCTGCCGAAACAGACGCCGGAGAGTTTCGCCTTTACCCTGAAACGTGTGGCGGAGCTGAACCCCGATCGTCTGAGTGTCTTTAACTACGCGCATCTGCCGACCATTTTTGCTGCTCAGCGCAAAATCAAAGATGCTGACCTGCCGAGTCCGCAGCAAAAACTCGATATCCTGCAGGAAACCATCGCCTTCCTGACGCAATCGGGCTATCAGTTTATCGGTATGGATCACTTTGCCCGTCCGGATGACGAGCTGGCGGTGGCCCAGCGTGAAGGCGTGCTGCATCGTAACTTCCAGGGCTACACCACTCAGGGCGATACCGATCTGCTGGGGATGGGCGTTTCCGCCATCAGCATGATTGGCGACTGCTACGCGCAGAACCAGAAAGAGTTGAAGCAGTACTATCAGCAAGTGGATGAACAAGGCAATGCGCTGTGGCGTGGTATTGCGCTAACGCGTGATGACTGTATTCGCCGCGATGTGATTAAGTCGCTCATCTGCAACTTCCGTCTGGATTACGCCCCTATTGAGAAACAGTGGGATTTGCACTTCGCTGATTACTTTGCGGAAGATCTCAAGCTGCTCGCCCCGTTAGCAAAAGATGGGCTGGTGGATGTGGATGAGAAGGGAATACAGGTGACGGCGAAAGGTCGCTTGCTGATCCGCAACATTTGCATGTGCTTTGATACCTATCTGCGCCAGAAAGCGCGGATGCAGCAGTTCTCACGGGTGATTTAAATAGTGAATGGCGCTTCGTTTACAAAGTAGAAAACGAAAGCGCCATCAATGTGCTGAGAACAAGATTGCCTGATGCGCTACGCTTATCAGGCCTACAAAACCTGTTGAAAATATTGCTTTTGTAGGCCGGATAAGGCGTTCACGCCGCATCCGGCATGAACAAAGAGCACTTCATCAGCAATCTGAAACTCAACTAAACAGCCCAATCATTGCGGCACACAGCACGGCAGCAACGGCAGTTTGCGGTGTGTGGCTGTCAACTGCGCCACTCGATACCAGATTAATTATTGATTCCAGCATAATGACTCTCCCCGTTTTCCGGGCAAGATCATACTGAACTTATCGGAACAGTAAAGCGTAAAATACCAGCAATTTGCGCTCAATAATCAATCTTTACACACAAGCTGTGAATCACTCCATCCCCAGCTCTTTTAACTTACGCGTCAGGGTGTTGCGGCCCCAGCCGAGTAGCCGCGCCGCTTCCTGTTTATGCCCCTGCGTATGTCGCAACGCGGTCGTCAGTAACGTCCGCTCCAGCTCTGGCTGCGCTTCGGAAAGCAGATTTTGATGACCGGAACGCAGCGCTCTGTCTGCCCACTGCGCAAGAAGCGTCGCCCAGCTGTCCGGTTGCATTTGCGAAGTACTCTCCGCAACCGTTGATTCAAACAGTTCGCCGGGCAAATCCTGAATCAACACTTCCTGCCCGGCGGCCATCACCGTTAGCCAGCGGCAGGTGTTTTCCAGCTGGCGCACGTTGCCTGGCCACGCCAGACGCGTCAGAGCAGCTTCGGTTTCCGGATGCAGTAACTTCGCTTCTACGCCCAGTTCGCGCGCGGCAACCTGTAAAAAATGGCGCGCCAGACGGGGAATATCTTCCCGACGTTCGCGCAGCGGCGGCAGATGAACGCGGATAACGTTCAGGCGGTGGAACAGATCCTCACGGAACTTACCTTCCTGCACTCGCTGTTCGAGATTCTGGTGAGTGGCAGCGATAATCCGCACATCCACTTTCACCGGCGCATAGCCGCCAACGCGGTAAAACTGACCGTCTGCCAGCACGCGCAGCAAACGCGTCTGCACATCCAGCGGCATATCACCAATTTCGTCGAGGAATAATGTACCGCCATCGGCCTGTTCAAAACGCCCCTGACGAATGGTATTCGCGCCAGTAAACGCGCCTTTCTCGTGGCCAAACAGTTCTGATTCGATCAAATCTTTTGGGATAGCTGCCATATTCAGCGCGATAAACGGCGCTTTGGCGCGCGGACTGTGGCGATGCAGGGCATGAGCGACCAGTTCTTTACCGGTGCCGGATTCGCCGTTAATCAGCACGCTAATAGAAGAACGCGAAAGCCGACCGATAATACGGAACACGTCCTGCATGGCTGGCGCTTCGCCGATGATATCGGTCGTTGGGCCGTTAAGCTGAATATTACGCGGCTGCTGCTGTTCCTGGTAATGACTGATGGCGCGCTCAACCAGCGCGACGGCTTCGTCGATATCAAACGGTTTGGGCAGATAATCAAACGCCCCTTGTTGATAGGCGCTGACGGCAGCATCCAGATCGGAATGTGCGGTCATAATGATGACCGGAAGCATTGGATGGCGCTGTTTAATCTGCTTGAGCAGCGCCAGCCCGTCCATTCCCGGCATACGGATATCTGAAAGCAGCACATCCGGCGTTTTGCTCGCCAGCGCCTCCAGCACTTCCGCGCCGTTCTCAAATGTCGTACAGGTTAAACCCGCTCCAGCGAGCGCACGTTCAAGCACCCAACGGATGGAACTATCGTCATCGACTACCCAGACTATCCCTCGTTGCATAAACGTCACCTTTATTTCCTGATAGGCAGGTAAACCGAGAACTCGGTATGACCTGGCCAACTGGTAAATTCAATTTTGCCTGAATGCTGATCAATCAAATTACGGGCGATGGATAAGCCAAGCCCGGTGCCACCTTCGCGGCCGCTGACCATCGGGTAAAACAGCGTATCCTGCAAATGAGGCGGAATGCCCGGCCCGTTATCTTCCACATCAATCCGCGCCGCCAGCCGGTAGCGCTCGCCGTGTAAGGTCAGTTGAAACGCGGTGCGGGTACGCAGAATGATTTCACCGCCTTCCGGCCCCAGCGCCTGTAGCGCATTGCGCACAATATTCAGCAAGACCTGTTCAATTTGATCCGGGTCGTGCGCCAGTTCCGGCAGGCTGGGATCGTAATCACGAATCAACCGCACGTTGTCCGGCAGTTCCATCGACACCAGCGTTACCACGCGTTCAGCCACTTTGTGAATACTTTCGGTAACGCGCGTACCGGGCAGCTGCGGCCCCAACAGACGGTCGACCAGATTTCGCAGCCGGTCCGCCTGTTCGATAATCACTTTGGTATATTCGAGTAGTGATGGGTCAGGTAACGCTTTGCTGAGCAGCTGCGCCGCGCCACGTAAACCGCCAAGCGGATTTTTAATCTCATGTGCCAGGCCGCGCACTAAATCACGGGCAGCAACCTGCTGGGCGTGCTGTAGCTGTTCCTGACTTAAGCGGCGCTGGTTATCCATCGGAGCCATCTCCAGCAGGATCATGCCGTCCGGCATACGCTGGGCCGTCACAGAAAGAATATGCGAGCGCCCGTCGAGGACCAGCGTCACTTCGTTATCGGTAAAACCTTGCCCCGCCTCCAGACTTTCTTGCATCAGCTCGATATTTAATGAGAAGTAGCTCAACAGTTCCGGTAACGGTGTACCAAACAATTTGCGGGAGCTTTGGGCGAGCAGTTGTTGCGCGGCAGGGTTGGCGTAATGGATCGCCAGGTTGTCATCGATTAACAAAATACTGTTAATCAGCGAGTTGAGGATCTGCCCAGCATCGGGCTGCGTGCCTGTTGCCATAAAGCAGTCTCCTGAACAGGTTGCACCATTTTAGTGCATTATAGCTTTTTACGGATAAAAAGCGCGAAGCATCAGAGAATTGACGGAGAAAAAAGCCCATGCAGAGATGGGCTGAAAGTTTCCACGGCAACTAAATCCCGGCGTTGTTGCGCCGGGTAGTACAACTTCAACTATTAGACGCTGTAGTACAGCTCAAACTCTACCGGATGCGGAGTCATACGCACGCGGTCATCTTCTTCGCGACGCAGAGCGATGTACGCATCAATTGCTTCGTCAGTGAACACGCCACCGGCTTTCAGGAACTCGCGGTCCAGATCCAGTTCGTTCAGTGCTTCTTCCAGAGAGCCTGCAACCTGTGGGATCTCTTTCGCTTCTTCTGGCGGCAGGTCATACAGGTTTTTGTCCATGGCTTCGCCCGGATGGATCTTGTTCTTGATACCATCAAGACCGGCCATCAGCAGGGCAGCAAAGCACAGGTACGGGTTAGCTGCCGGATCCGGGAAACGTACTTCGATACGACGTGCTTTCGGAGAAGAAACCACCGGAATACGGATAGACGCAGAACGGTTACGCGCAGAGTAAGCCAGCATTACCGGTGCTTCATAGCCCGGGACCAGACGCTTATAAGAGTTGGTGGTCGGGTTTGCCAGGGCGTTAATCGCTTTAGCGTGTTTGATTACGCCGCCAATGTAGTACAGCGCCTGCTCAGACAGACCTGCGTATTTGTCGCCTGCGAACAGGTTAACGCCGTTTTTAGACAGAGACATGTGGCAGTGCATACCGGAGCCGTTATCACCGAACATCGGTTTTGGCATAAAGGTCGCGGTTTTACCGAAGCGGTGCGCTACGTTGTGCACAACATATTTGTAGATCTGAATTTCGTCAGCTTTTTTGGTCATGGTATTGAAGCGGGTAGCCACTTCGTTCTGACCAGCAGTCGCTACTTCGTGGTGATGGGCTTCAACCACCAGACCCATCTGTTCCATCACCAGACACATTTCAGAACGAATATCCTGAGCAGAGTCTACCGGCGGAACCGGGAAGTAACCGCCTTTCACTGCCGGACGGTGACCTTTGTTACCACCTTCATATTGGGTGGAGGAGTTCCATGCGCCTTCGATATCGTCGATAGCAACGTGAGAACCGGAGATAGATGATCCGAAACGGATGTCATCGAACAGGAAGAATTCAGGTTCTGGCCCGAACAGTACGGTGTCGGCAATGCCAGTGGAACGCAGGTAATCTTCGGCGCGCTTCGCAATGGAGCGCGGGTCACGGTCATAGCCTTGCAGGGTGCCAGGTTCAAGGATGTCGCAACGGATAATCAGGGTGGAGTCGGCGAAGAACGGGTCAATCACTGCGGTGGATGCGTCTGGCATCAGCACCATGTCGGACTCGTTAATGCCTTTCCAGCCGCCAATCGAGGAGCCGTCAAACATTTTGCCTTCTTCGAAGAATTCAGCATTCACCTGATGAGCAGGGATAGTGACGTGCTGTTCTTTACCTTTAGTATCGGTGAAGCGCAAATCAACAAACTTCACTTCGTGCTCGTTCAGCATCGTCAGTACGTGTTCAGCGGACATACTTTAACTCTCCTGGATTGGTCATGGTCGTCGTGGTAACGAAATCTGCAATTATTTTGGCCGTGTCGCCGTAAAAAAGATAAAGCGAAATCTGTGCCAACTTTTAAATTGCCCCTAAAAGGCGTTATCATGCGCACCATCGTGCAAAAGGGCTGCACCACGATGTGAATGTTGCACCAATATAGTGCTTCAATGGAAACATTAAGCACCATGTTGGTGCAATGACCTTTGGATAACCCTTTTTATGCTCCGTGAAAGCGATCACAAAGGGACTCTGCAATACTTGTTTGCGGAGGATGTTTGTGATCCTGTTTTGTAGTGCGATTAATCCGTGTACAATAACGCGCTATTTCTAATGCCTGAGGCAAAGTTGTGATCGAAAAATTGCGTAATATCGCCATCATCGCGCACGTAGACCATGGTAAAACCACCCTGGTAGACAAGCTGCTCCAACAATCCGGTACGTTCGACTCTCGTGCCGAAACCCAAGAGCGCGTGATGGACTCCAACGATTTGGAGAAAGAGCGTGGGATTACCATCCTCGCGAAAAACACCGCTATCAAATGGAATGATTACCGTATCAACATCGTTGATACCCCGGGGCACGCCGACTTCGGTGGTGAAGTTGAACGTGTAATGTCCATGGTAGACTCAGTGCTGCTGGTGGTTGACGCATTTGACGGCCCGATGCCGCAAACGCGCTTCGTAACCAAAAAAGCGTTTGCTTACGGCCTGAAGCCGATTGTTGTTATCAACAAAGTTGACCGCCCTGGCGCGCGTCCTGATTGGGTTGTGGATCAGGTATTCGATCTGTTCGTTAACCTCGACGCGACCGACGAGCAGCTGGACTTCCCGATCGTTTACGCTTCTGCTCTGAACGGTATCGCGGGTCTGGACCACGAAGATATGGCGGAAGACATGACCCCGCTGTATCAGGCGATTGTTGATCACGTTCCTGCGCCGGACGTTGACCTTGACGGTCCGTTCCAGATGCAGATTTCTCAGCTCGATTACAACAGCTATGTTGGCGTTATCGGCATTGGCCGCATCAAGCGCGGTAAAGTGAAGCCGAACCAGCAGGTCACTATCATCGATAGCGAAGGCAAAACCCGCAACGCGAAAGTCGGTAAAGTGCTGGGCCACCTCGGTCTGGAACGTATCGAAACCGATCTGGCGGAAGCTGGCGATATCGTGGCGATCACGGGCCTTGGCGAACTGAACATTTCTGACACCGTTTGCGACACGCAAAACGTTGAAGCGCTGCCGGCACTCTCCGTTGATGAGCCGACCGTTTCTATGTTCTTCTGCGTTAACACCTCGCCGTTCTGCGGTAAAGAAGGTAAGTTCGTAACGTCTCGTCAGATCCTGGATCGTCTGAACAAAGAACTGGTACACAACGTTGCGCTGCGCGTAGAAGAAACCGAAGACGCCGATGCGTTCCGCGTTTCTGGTCGTGGCGAACTGCACCTGTCTGTTCTGATCGAAAACATGCGTCGTGAAGGTTTCGAACTGGCGGTATCCCGTCCGAAAGTTATCTTCCGTGAAATCGACGGTCGTAAACAAGAGCCGTATGAAAACGTGACGCTGGACGTTGAAGAACAGCATCAGGGTTCTGTAATGCAGGCGCTGGGCGAACGTAAAGGCGACCTGAAAAACATGAATCCAGACGGTAAAGGCCGCGTACGTCTCGACTACGTGATCCCAAGCCGTGGTCTGATTGGCTTCCGTTCTGAGTTCATGACCATGACTTCCGGTACTGGTCTGCTGTACTCCACCTTCAGCCACTACGACGACGTACGTCCGGGTGAAGTGGGTCAGCGTCAGAACGGCGTACTGATCTCTAACGGTCAGGGTAAAGCGGTCGCGTTCGCGCTGTTCGGTCTGCAGGATCGCGGTAAGCTGTTCCTCGGTCACGGTGCAGAAGTTTACGAAGGTCAGATTATCGGTATTCATAGCCGCTCTAACGACCTGACTGTAAACTGCCTGACCGGTAAGAAACTGACCAACATGCGTGCTTCCGGTACTGACGAAGCCGTTGTTCTGGTTCCGCCTATCCGCATGACTCTGGAACAAGCTCTGGAGTTCATCGATGATGACGAACTGGTAGAAGTGACCCCGACCTCTATCCGTATTCGTAAACGTCACCTGACGGAAAACGATCGTCGTCGCGCTAACCGCGCACCGAAAGACGATTAATTTCGTTTTTTAGTCATAAAAAACCTGCCAGCGCTGGCAGGTTTTTTTTTACCTGTCGTGAGCGCACACCAATGCGAGTATCTCCCTTATAAGTCTGGGATTACGTCAATAGAGAGCTTTGTCACAATTATCTGCAAAGTCATACGCCGTTAATTGCTTTCTTTTTTGGCGTAAGCGTAAGATGCTTCATCTGGTTTAAACCAAAAGGATTAAACAATGGCGGAGAATCAATCCACCGTAGAAAATGCAAAAGAGAAACTGGATCGGTGGTTGAAAGATGGCATCACCACGCCGGGTGGAAAACTCCCTTCAGAAAGAGAGCTGGGAGAGCTGCTGGGCATTAAACGTATGACGCTGCGCCAGGCGTTGCTGAACCTCGAGGCAGAATCCAAAATCTTCCGTAAGGATCGTAAAGGGTGGTTCGTGACTCAGCCGCGATTTAATTACAGCCCGGAGCTGTCGGCGAGCTTTCAGCGGGCCGCAATTGAGCAAGGGCGGGAACCTTCCTGGGGGTTTACCGAGAAAAGCCGTACCAGCGACATTCCCCAGACGCTTGCGCCACTGATTGCAGTGACGCCATCAACCGAACTCTATCGTATTACCGGCTGGGGGGCGCTGGAAGGACATAAAGTTTTCTATCATGAAACATATATTAATCCTGAAGTTGCCCCAGGTTTTATTGAACAACTTGAAAACCACTCATTTTCTGCAGTCTGGGAAAAGTGCTACCAAAAAGAGACGGTAGTAAAAAAATTGATTTTCAAACCCGTCAGAATGCCGGGCGATATCAGCAAGTATCTTGGCGGTTCTGCGGGTATGCCAGCGATCTTAATTGAAAAGCATCGCGCCGACCAGCAAGGCAATATTGTCCAGATAGATATTGAATATTGGCGATTTGAGGCCGTAGACCTCATCATTAATCTGTAGGTGTTTTATGGTGACAATAAATAACGCAAGAAAGATTCTACAACGTGTCGACACTCTTCCTCTTTATTTACATGCTTATGCCTTTCATTTAAATATGCGGCTGGAAAGAGTGTTGCCTGCTGATTTACTTGATATCGCAAGTGAAAATAATCTACGTGGCGTCAAAATCCATGTTCTGGATGGCGAGCGTTTTTCTCTTGGTAATATGGACGATAAAGAACTCTCTGCCTTTGGAGATAAAGCCCGCCGTCTGAACCTTGATATTCATATTGAAACCAGCGCCTCAGATAAGGCATCTATTGACGAAGCCGTCGCCATTGCGTTGAAAACTGGGGCATCGTCCGTACGTTTTTATCCACGTTATGAAGGTAATTTGCGCGACGTATTATCGATTATCGCTAACGACATTGCCTATGTACGGGAAACGTATCAGGACAGCGGCCTGACTTTTACGATCGAGCAGCATGAAGATTTAAAAAGTCATGAGCTGGTGTCGCTGGTCAAAGAAAGTGAGATGGAATCTCTTTCCTTACTGTTTGATTTTGCGAACATGATCAATGCAAATGAGCATCCCATCGACGCTTTAAAAACGATGGCACCGCATATTACCCAGGTCCATATCAAAGATGCCTTGATCGTTAAAGAACCGGGTGGCCTGGGTCATAAAGCCTGTATTTCAGGTCAGGGTGATATGCCGTTCAAAGCGTTATTAACGCACCTTATCTGCCTGGGTGATGATGAGCCGCAGGTGACGGCATATGGCCTGGAAGAAGAGGTTGATTACTATGCGCCGGCGTTCCGCTTTGAAGACGAAGATGATAATCCGTGGATCCCTTATCGCCAGATGAGTGAAACACCATTGCCAGAAAATCATTTACTGGATGCGCGGTTACGTAAAGAAAAAGAAGATGCAATTAATCAGATAAATCATGTGCGTAACGTACTACAACAAATCAAACAAGAGGCAAACCATCTTCTGAACCACTAATAAGTTTTAACTCATACGCAGTTAATAAAACCATTCCATATGAATGGTCGGTATCTTATTGCCTTTAAAACAGTGATTTTAAAAATCGCTTAGGGGATGTTATGCTCACGAAAAAGAAATGGGCGTTATTTAGTCTATTAACATTGTGTGGCGGTACAATTTATAAATTACCGTCGCTGAAAGATGCGTTTTATATCCCGATGCAGGAATATTTCCATTTGACCAATGGTCAAATTGGTAATGCTATGTCGGTAAACTCATTTGTCACGACAGTGGGTTTTTTTCTGTCTATTTATTTTGCCGATAAACTACCGCGCAGATACACCATGTCATTCTCACTCATTGCGACAGGATTACTGGGTGTTTATTTGACGACAATGCCGGGGTATTGGGGCATCCTCTTTGTCTGGGCGCTATTTGGCGTTACTTGCGACATGATGAACTGGCCGGTCTTGCTCAAGTCGGTAAGTCGATTGGGCAATAGCGAACAACAAGGTCGGTTGTTTGGCTTCTTCGAAACAGGGCGTGGCATTGTCGATACCGTGGTGGCATTTTCTGCGTTGGCAGTATTTACCTGGTTTGGCAGTGGCTTATTGGGTTTTAAAGCAGGCATCTGGTTCTATTCCCTTATTGTGATTGCCGTAGGCATTATTATTTTCTTTGTCCTGAATGACAAAGAAGAGGCACCGTCCGTTGAGGTGAAAAAAGAAGACGGAGCATCGCAAAACACCAGTATGACCTCGGTGCTGAGAGACAAAACCATCTGGCTTATCGCTTTTAACGTCTTCTTCGTTTACGCGGTTTACTGTGGCCTGACATTCTTCATTCCATTCCTGAAAAACATCTATCTATTGCCCGTTGCGCTGGTGGGGGCTTACGGCATCATTAACCAATACTGTCTGAAAATGATTGGTGGACCGATTGGTGGCATGATTTCAGATAAGATCCTGAAATCGCCGAGTAAATATCTATGCTACACCTTTATCATCAGTACCGCTGCGCTCGTACTGTTGATTATGCTGCCGCACGAAAGTATGCCGGTCTATTTAGGGATGGCATGTACGCTGGGCTTTGGCGCGATAGTCTTTACACAGCGAGCCGTATTTTTTGCACCTATCGGCGAAGCAAAAATTGCTGAAAATAAAACAGGTGCGGCGATGGCGTTGGGTAGCTTTATTGGTTACGCTCCGGCGATGTTCTGCTTCAGTCTGTATGGCTACATTCTGGATTTAAATCCGGGGATTATTGGCTACAAAATCGTGTTTGGCATTATGGCCTGCTTCGCATTCAGTGGTGCGGTGGTTTCCGTAATGCTGGTTAAGCGTATTAGCCAACGTAAGAAAGAGATGCTGGCGGCTGAAGCTTAATTAATGGCCGGATGTGCTTAATCCGGCCAATGAAAACCGTATCAACCGTAGGCCGGATAAGGCGTTTACGCCGCATCCGGCAGTTTCACATCAGAAGAAATACTTCGTCCCGATACGGATCTGGTTTTGCTCGCGGTGGTACGGTTCGACGTTGCGGTCTAACCAGCGCAATTCGAAATAAGGGAGCCAGTTTTCATTAATACGGTAACGGAAGGTGTTAGTGATTTCCCAATGATGATCTTTCCCGTTGCTACTATTAAAGTCATTCACTCGCATGAAGTAATGTGGCTCAAATGTATAGGAAAATTTATCGGTGATTTTAAAATTCCAGTAGGTGCCAATTTCATAGGTGTCATTATTATCCAGTTCCCCGCTCAAATCTGTTGAACTATAGTTATTATGGTTATAGCGATTTCGTACTGTCAGATTAAACCATGGTACAAATTTATAGTTGACGTCCAGATACACTGCACCACCCGAACCGATACTCTTATCATTAATTAAGCCACCGGGCTGGATGGTTAATTTATCGGTTGGTTTGAATAAAGGATACCAACCTTCAATTTCATTATAGCCATGTTTTAGTTCATCTTCTCGCTGAAAGGTGTAGGTATTGGTTAACATAATACCCGCGCCCATATCGAAGTTATAACCCACACGTAGCATAACCTCGCCCTGATCGGAGGCAAGATTATATGCCTCCCTGTTTTCGACGTATGCGCCAGCAAATACCGAGGCAGAGGTCAGAGAAGATAATAAAATTATTGCATTAATCTTTTTCATAATAAGTCCATTTTTTAAACGTAGGGAGGCCGCCACCCACCAGGATGGAAATAGCGGCTATTGACATTTATAACGTTACGGAAGCCGTTTTTTCTTCTGTCGCCATCTCTTTATTTTTGCGTTGGTTGATTTCCTCAATAATCAATGCAAACCGTTTTTCATTGAGTGTGTAAAAGAATCCCATCGTCAATGCAGCAATAATTGCCAGTGCACAAGGCCAGATAAAAATGAGCTGACGCAAACCCTGTAATGTCGCATCGCTTTGCGCGATGTTGGGAACATAACCAATTTGCGTCAGCATAATGCCTGGCAAGAAGCCAGCAAGTGCGGCAGAAATTTTACGAAAGAAGGTATAACCGGTATAAACAGAACCTTCGGCACGAATACCGGTTTTCCATTCACCGTAATCTACGGTATCTGGTACCAGTGCCCAGTTCAGGCTGTTTACAAAGGCCGTGCCAAAAAAGGCGACACAAGAGAACATGACGAAAGTGAAAGAGTTACTTCCCCAGAAATAATTCAGTATATCACCCACCGCCCACAGCACCATGCCAGCTAAATAAACCTGTTTTTTACCAAAACATTTTACAGTTACTGGCACCAGTAATACGCCGACGAGGATGCATCCCATACTGAAGAATCCCATCCACGACAATAAATTAATATCATTCAGCACATACTGGGTGTAATAGACCTGAATCGCCAGTTTGATATTAAATGCCGCCAGAGTACACAGGTTAGCAATGCATAAAACCAGCAATGGTGGATTACGAAATATCGCGCAAAAAGATTTGAGAATACTGGCTTTATGTCCGGTTGGCGCTGTGTCCACATAATGCTCTTTGACGCCTCTGTAGCACAGCATCATAAAAATAAAGCCGCCAATGGAGAACATAAGTGCCGCACAGGCATAACCGACGGTTGAGTCAGAAAAAAGCGACTGCAACGGAATAAACGCCACGGTACAAATCAATAGCCCTATGGTTGCACCACCCTGGCGGTAAGCCGCGAGCTGCGCGCGCTCATTCGGGTTTTTGGTAATTGCCGGGATCATCGCACCATACGAGCAGTTCATCAGACTGTATGAAAGTCCAAACATCATAAACAGCGCGGTGGCAATCGTCGTTTTAACCGGCAAACAAAAGGTGGTGGCGATAAACTGGAGCGTTGCAATTAACGCCGCCGGAACTGCTGCATATAAAATAAAGGGACGAAATTTGCCTTTAGGCCCAATATTTTTCCGCGAGTCGAGTAAAAATCCGGTGAGCATATCGGTAAACGCGGTAAAAAACTTCGCCACCAGAAAGATAATCCCGCCATAGTAAGCAGGCATCCCTAATTCATCGGTATAAAATTTGAGGAGATACAGAGTACCGATGCAGAGCATTAAATTCGAACCGACGTCGCCCATACCATAGGCGATTTTTTCCCGCAGATTCAGTTTTAATGTCAGTGGATTATGGTCAGACATAATCACTCCTTATAACGCCCCGCAGGGCGTCGTTTATTATTATTACGCCGTGCGTTTACGGGCTTCTATCTCTTCCACAATGCGGACATACATCTTCTCGTTCAGGCTGTAGAAGCAACCCATCGCCACAATGGTGACTACCGCCAGTGCGCTTGGGTAGATGAAGATCAACTGGCGTAACCCTTCAATGGTGTGGTCAGCCTGTGCGACGTTCGGCACATAGCCAATTTGCGTCAGCATCCAGCCGGGGAAGAAACCAGCCAGCGCCTGAGACACTTTGCGAAAGAAGGTGAAGCCGGTGTAGACCGTGCCTTCCGAACGCACGCCGGTGCGCCACTCGCCGTACTCGACGGTGTCGGAAACCAGCGCCCAGTTCAGGCTGTTAACAAACGCTGAGCCGAAGAACGCCAGGCAGGAGAACGCCACAAAGCTGACCGAGCCGCCGCCGAAGAAATAGTTGAGCAGATCGCCCAGCACCCAAATCAGCAGGCCGCCGATATAGACCTTCTTCTTACCAAAACGTCTGACTGCGCCAGGCATCAGGAACACGCCGATGAAAATACAGCCCATGCTGAAAAATCCCATATACGACAACAGGATGGGATCGTTAAGTACGTACTGGGTGTAATAGACCTGAATGGCGAGCTTGACGTTAAACGCCCCTAAGGTGCAGAGGTTGGCAATACACAGAATGAACAGTGGGCGGTTACCGGCAATTGCGCGGAAAGATTGCAACAGGCCAGGCTTTTGCGCCGGATTGGTTGGTTGGATTTCGACATAACGCTCTTTCACGCCTGAGTAGCAGATCCACATAAACAGCAGGCCGAACAGTGAAAACAGCGTGGCGGCGAAGATATAGCCAAGTTTCTGATTACCTTCGATAAGATTCATAACTGGCACGAATCCCACCGTGCACAGCAGCAGGCCAAGCGTAGCGCCGCCCTGACGCCATGCCGCCAGTGAGGCGCGTTCGTTGGGGTTTTTGGTGATTGCCGGGACCATTGCGCCGTAGGAGCAGTTCATCATGCTGAAAAACAGTCCGTAAAGCATAAACAGAATAGTGGCCATCACCGTTTTACCGGTGACATCAAACGGTGTGCCGACAAAGTTGGCGATCGCCAGTAAGGTGACCGGGAATGACGCATACAGAATAAAAGGACGGAACTTACCTTTTGGACCGATCTTGCGTCGGGAATCCAACATAATGCCGGTACCCATATCGGTAAACGCAGTAAAGAATTTTGAAATCAAAAAGATAATGCCGCCATAGGTGCCTGGCAGCCCCAGAACGTCGGTATAAAACTTCAAAAGATAAAGCGTACCGATATCCAGTAGGATGTTAGAGGCCAGGTCGCCAATACCGTAAGAGAGTTTCTCTTTAAAGGGCAGGCGTAAAGTTGCTGGATCTTCCGTTGTGATGTGACTCATCGATGTTCTCCCTTTGCCCATGAGTTTCCCCACGGGCGGATGTGATTAGATGCTTTTTAACGACGCGAACAGTGCCGCCCATTCGCTATCGGCGCGATAAAAGACCGGCGGCTTGCCGATGGGCGCATTAACGGTAACTTCCCCGCCCCGGAACGCTTCACCCGTCCAGGCGTGGACCCAGTTATCCTCCGGCAGATAGAGCGTCCAGTCGCTACGGCCTTCTTCATGCACCGGAGCGACCAGAATGTCGCGACCTAACAGGTACTGATATTTCAGGGTGTAAGTGTGCGCATCGTCTTCGTAATGCAGGAACAGCGGGCGCATAACCGGCAGGCCGGACTTCGCATTCAGCGCGACAGCCTCTTTCAGGTAAGGTTTCAGGGTGGTGAAGACGGAGGTCATACGGGCAAAATGGGCGATAGTTTCTGCGTCGCCGTCAAACTGCCAGTTGTCGCCAGGACGGTTACCTTCGTGGGTGCGCATCATCGGCGTGAAGGCGCTGAAATCGCACCAGCGCAGCAGCAGCTCTTTGCTGCGCTTCATCTCAAACAGGGTGGTGTAACCGCCAATGTCGCTGTGGTGCAGGCCATGTCCGGTCATTGCCAGCGACAGCGCCGCCGGGACAACCGACGCCAGGCCATCGTCGAGACTCCAGTCGACGTTCTGGTCGCCCGCCCACATCATGGTGGAGTATTTCTGGCTACCGGTAGAACCGGCGCGCATAAAGAAAAGGATCTCGCCGAGCTTGCCCGTTTCTTCAAGGGCTTCGTAGTTACATTTCGCCCACAGCGCGGGCCAGGCGTTATGCATAATTTCGGCGCTGATGCCGTTATGCAGGTAAGTGTCGGTGGGCAGATACTCGCCGAAGTCAGCCATCCAGCCGCCGCAGCCAAGTTCAATCATGTTCTTTTTGATCACTTCCTTGAACCAGGCGTAGGCTTCTGGATTAGTGAGATCGACAACGCCGCCGTAAAACTCGCCAAACTCCACCAGATAGTCACCGCCAGAGGCATCTTTTGCCAGATAGCCGTGTTGTGCCGCTTCTTCGCAGAGATCTTTATCGCTGGCAACATACGGGTTGATATAGGCCAGGAACTGCACGCCCTCCTGATTCCACTGCTTAATGCGTGAATCCAGTTGCGGGTAGTTTTCGCTGTTCCACTTCCAGTTCCACATCACGCGTTTGCCAAAAGAGGTCATACGAATACCGGACCAGTCCTGCGCCCAGATGCCGTTGACCTTCACGCCCGCGTTACGCATGGTGTCCAGTTTCTTCTGGCACACTTCCGTCCCGCCCTGAATGCCGAGCGTTACTCCGTCATAAATCCAGTCGGGCAGTTCTGGCTGGCGTCCCAGCAGGGCGGTTAATTTTTCCAGCAGGGAAATGTATGTGTCAGCACATTCAAAACGCAGCGTTGCTTTGTCTTCCCACAGCGCCAGTTCATGGTATTCCGGGGCACTAAAGTCGAAGTTCATATAGCAACTGTTATCAACATGGCAGTAATACTTCTGCGTGCTGACAAACGTAGGCTGTGGGAAGAAAGTCCAGTAATAGTCGCCGCCCGCATTTTCTTTGCAGTCGGCCTGCCAGGTGACATAGGTTTGTTTGTTGCGACCAACGCCTTGTTCACTGGTCCATAGCGGGAACGGTTTGCCACGCAGATCGAAGTAGGAAAACTGTTCGCCGCAGCCGTAGATATGGTCCTCTGGTTGAGCGGCAAGGCGCAGCCAGATACGGTTGTGGTTAAGGTTGTCGTTTTGTAGTTCCAGCAATAAACGGCCCTGATCGTCGGCAGAGATATTCAGCGTGGCGCTAATGTCAGAACCACGGCTGAAATGAATTAACCAACCATCCGGTGACTGGCTGACGATGGCGTCGGTAAGCGCAATTTTCTCCTGTAGTTTATCTTTAATGCTGAAATTACCGCGGAACATATCGATATCCGCTATACCTGAGCCAATCCATAAACAAGGATTATCTTTGCTATGGGTTAAAATAAGACGTTGTTGAAAATGTAGGGTAAAACTGTCGTTATTCTGATGAAATTGAAAATCTAATAACTGTGGACGTGGCGTATCCATAACTAATCTCCATAGAGTTGAGAACGAGATTGTTGCCTTCCTGTTATTACAGGCTTATGTAAAATGATTCTCATAAAACTGATATATAAAAACTTTACAGAAGCTGAGCTGTTTTTAACTTAATAAATTGAAGATACATAATGTTGCCTTTAGCGAGTGAAATGTTCTTCAATGATTTTGACTGCTAATCAATACAAGTTATTTTCTCTGTCCGTAAATGTTAAAAAACAGGCGGTGCGGTTTTCCTGGTTCCAGTAATAATAAGTCGATACCTGAATTAAAGGCGTTAGGCGGGCAACTCATAGGTTCAACTGCCAGTCCCTGACGCTGTAATTTTTCACCGCTATAAATTTGTACCCAGGGTTGATCGCAACAAAGGCTAACCGAAAGCGCCTGTTGTGGATGGGTAATGGTTATTTCCCACAGATCATTAGCGGTTTTAAAGGTGTGGTCGATTTTTGTCGCGGCTATTGTTTTCGCCTGCGTGAAATTTAAATCCAGCTCATCAACGTGGTGAAGCGTTGTCGGATTTACGTGTTCATCAACGGCATAAACCTGGTTTGCCGGAAGCTGGAACAGATATTCATCAACAGATGTTAAGTTGCAGGTTAAATAAGTATGAATACCCACGCCATAAGGCGCTGCGACAGTGCCGATATTCTGGCTTGCGATCTCAACGGAAAGACCCGTGTGTGCGTTGAGCGAATAAACAACTTGTGAAGCCAGCATAAACGGATAGCCGTAACTGGGCGGCAGAAAAGCTGTCAGGGTAACGCTGGTGGCGGTTAATTCACTAATTTGCCAGTCTCGCCAGGCAAGCAGCCCGTGAATAGCGGCTTTTGAACTATGTTCATTAATGGGTAACTGATATTCCTGCCCCTGATAGCGGTAACAGCCGTTGGCGATCCGGTTCGGCCACGGAATAAGCACTTTACCCAGATGCGCCAGCGGCATCTCTTCGGGTTTGTGCGGGATGACTAAATGACAACCCTGAAAGGTTAATTCAGCCAGACCAGCACCGACGGTCACAATGGTCGCGTGATAATCCCCCGCGGCAAGTGAAACGGTCTGTCCACTGCAATGCATATTGGTGATTTGCATACAAGGCACCTTAATTAACGACATACAGCCTCCCGTGAGGCTGATGTCAAACCCAAAAACTGCACCGGACGGTCCCCTCGCCCCTTTGGGGAGAGGGTTAGGGTGAGGGGAAAACCCGCACCCTATTTTCAGATCAGTTATTTCGCATTAATATCCAGCAGACCCGCTGCAACCGCTGGAGCCATGCCGGGCGCTAACGGGATACGCGGGATCACCAGGCAATGCAGCAGGTGATAAATATCCTGTTTGCCGTCCCAGACTTTGGTGGTGACCTTATTGTCCGCATCCAGCTCCTGCCACCAGGAACCATTTTCATAGTCCATCAGGTACTTAATGCAGTACTCCCACCATGTTTGATACCAGGTTTCATACTGGCGATCGCCAGTGACGGTGTAGAGCGCGTAGGCCGTACCCATTGCTTCGACGATAGGCCAACGTACACGTTCGCGGACCACCGGTTTTCCTTCCCAGTCAACGGTATAAACAATCCCGTCCGCGCCATCGGGTGCCCAGGCATCGCGCACGGTGGCGTTAAACAGACCTTTGGCATCTTCTAGCAGCCATGCTGGTGGTTGTTCGCAACGGGCTTCCAGGGCAGCATGGATGTGCAGCATTAAACGGCCCCATTCGATCCAGTGGCCTGGTGTACCTCCAAACGCGCGGAAGCGATGCGCCGGGTTATCTTTGTTGTAATCCGGCAGCGGATTCCACTGGGTATCGAAGTGTTCGTTAACGCGATAATGATTATTTCTGGCGACGTCGTGGATAATCACGGAAGCCACGCGAATCGCGCGATCCAGCCATTTTTTGTCGTGAGTGACGTCATAAACAATCAAGAAAGCTTCCACCGCGTGCATATTGGCATTGCCGCCGCGGTACTCTTCGGTTTTGCTGAAGGCTTCGTCCCAGGATTCCAGGCACATCTGCTCTTCTTCGCTCCAGAAATATTTCTCGATAATTTCAATGGTGTAATCGAGCAGCTTGCGCGCTTCCGGGTGACCCGTTGTGACGGCGCTGGCGGCACCCAGCAGAGCAAAGAAGTGTTGATAGCCCTGTTTGGAGGCATCCACCACGCCCTCGTCATTCACGCAGGCATACCAGCCGCCATATTTTTTATCACGCAGTGCGCCGTTCATGGCTTTGATACCGTGATCAACCAACGAGTAAGCGCCAGGTCGACCCATCGCCGCAGCAACGGAATAAACGTGCAACATACGAGCGGTGATCCACAGATGGGTGCCCATCTCTTCTTTGATTTGCCCTTTATTGCCTAACCAGCCAAAACCAGTCGGCACTACGGAATTTTTACCAAAATCAAAGATGCGGTCGGTTTCCTGTTCCAGCCAACGGTTGTGGCTTAGGGTGTTAAACCATTTCATTCCTTTTATCCTCATCTTAGCGGCGTTTAGCCATCATTTCGTCGACGATATCGCCAAGTTGTTGTAATTTCGGTGCGCAAACGTCACGCAGCATCAGCTCGTTGTCTGGTAAACCGACGACCGATGCCCAGACTGCACGGCCTGCCAGGAATCCCGATGCGCCCGCCGTCATTGCCACGCGTACGGCACGCGGGAACAGTTTTTCGTCGACACCGGAAGAGAGGATCACCCATGGCATATTGATATGGTCATTCAGACGTTGTGAAGCACAGAGAAGCTCTTGTTGCGGACCTTTGCCATAAAGCGGCATTTCAACTTTGTAGAGGTCAGCGCCACTGTCGCCCAGCTCTTTGGCGGCATCGATGATCGCTTGTTCGCGATCGAATTTATCGCCACGACGCGGTGGGCGGACGACTGGCTCAATGATGCTTACCAGACCGTGTGAGTGGCACAGTTCGTTGAACTCTTTCACCATATCCAGACGTTGCTGCGCATCTTCATCACTACGCCACAGCACCAGCAGTTTTAAGGCTTTGCCACCGTCTTGTTTGATCTGTAGCGGATTGATTTTGCGGTCAATAACCACGCTATCGACCGGAATACCGTTGCCAGGAATGAACTCATCGGCGGCGACAATCATGGCGCAACTTTTGGCAATCGCGTTTTGCTCAACCACCTGGCGGTAGCAGAATTGTTGATCTACCAGAATCGCCGAGGCATAAGGCGAGAGGGCCTTTGCAGCGTTAACTTTGAAATCAGTTAAAACGCTATCGGCTACCGGAGCGGGTGCCCCAGCCGCGGCAAACATCATGCGCATGGCTTCGCGCTGATCGACCGCCAGCATGGCAAAACCGCCCGATGCGCGCGTAATGTCGTTGATGGTGTACTTATTCATTCATTTATTCCTTTATCCAGTCGTTACATTTTTACTTTGGCAGTCATCCCGGCACTGACACGGACCTGTTCCAGAATGGCGGACCAGTCCTGGCGACCGCGACCCGCTGCGCGCGCCTGGCTATAAACCTCCCGTGAGGCGGCCCCCAGCGGCATTGGCACATGCAGCTGGTTGGCGACATCAAGGGCGATGCCAAGATCCTTATGGGCAAGATCGATCATGAAGGCGGGAGAAAGATCTCCGCTGAGGACTTTGTTTGGCCAGGAAGTGGTGAAGTGACCTTTACCGGCGGCGGTACCGCTCATCACTTTGACGGCAACATCGAAGGGAAGATTCAGGGCTTCGCACAAAACGGCGGCTTCTGCCGAAAGCGCATTGAGCGCGATGCTCATGTAGTTGTTGATGAGCTTAACGCGGATCCCCATGCCCGGACCGCCAGAGTTGATCAACTCACTGCCCATCGCCATCAGGATCGGTGTGGCACGTTCAACTTGTTCAGCGGTGCCGCCAGCCAGCAGTAACAGAGTACCGGTAATGGCATTTGCAGAAGTACGGCCTACCGGAACATCCATCATGCTGAAGCCTTTGGCTTGCATATCGGCAATCAATTTATCGGTTTGCAGCGGATGGATGGTGGACATATCAATGACCAGCGCATCGGTAGATAAGCCTTCGCAAACGCCGTTTTCACCGAACAACACGTTGCGCACCAGATCGCCATTCGGCAACATGGTAATGATAAATTCGGCATCTTTAGCGGCCTGCGCTGGGTTGGCGGCGGGAGTCGCACCTTTGTCTACCAGATGCCGCACAGCTTCGGCGTTCACATCAAAGACGCGAAGTTGATGCCCTTGCTGCAATAAATTGCTCGCCATTGGCGAACCCATTTGTCCTAAACCGATAAACGCGATTGCTGCCATAACCCTCTCCTGAATACAGTGATGTCACTTTTTGTCATTTATGACATGCTTTGCTTGTCTGTTTTTGATCGTATTTGTAATTTATCGTCAAAAAATTGACAGCCGTCACTTTTTAAACAATTGGTGAAATTAAAATGAACGCATCCCAAAATGTTTAAGGAATGACCATGATTCGTGTTGCTTGTGTAGGTATAACCGTGATGGATCGCATCTATTACGTGGAAGGGTTACCGACGGAGAGCGGTAAATACGTGGCGAGAAATTATACGGAAGTTGGTGGCGGGCCAGCGGCGACGGCAGCGGTTGCGGCGGCAAGGCTGGGGGCGCAGGTCGATTTTATTGGTCGCGTAGGTGATGACGACACGGGCAACAGCCTGCTGGCAGAGCTGGAATCCTGGGGCGTTAACACCCGTTACACCAAACGGTATAACCAGGCGAAATCTTCGCAATCCGCCATCATGGTGGATACCAAAGGCGAGCGGATAATCATTAACTACCCCAGCCCGGATCTGCTGCCTGACGCAGAGTGGTTGGAGGAAATTGATTTCTCTCAGTGGGATGTTGTGCTGGCAGATGTACGCTGGCACGACGGCGCTAAAAAAGCCTTCACCCTGGCCCGTCAGGCGGGTGTGATGACCGTTCTGGACGGGGACATTACGCCGCAGGATATCAGTGAGCTGGTGGCATTAAGCGATCACGCGGCCTTTTCAGAACCGGGTCTGGCGCGCTTAACGGGCGTGAAAGAGATGGCCAGTGCGCTAAAACAGGCACAAACGCTCACAAATGGTCATGTCTATGTGACCCAGGGTAGCGCAGGCTGCGACTGGCTGGAAAATGGTGGGCGTCAGCATCAACCGGCCTTCAAAGTTGATGTGGTAGATACCACAGGTGCGGGTGATGTTTTTCACGGCGCTTTGGCGGTGGCGCTGGCAACAAGTGGGGATTTAGCGGAGTCAGTCCGCTTCGCCAGCGGTGTAGCGGCGTTAAAATGCACACGTCCCGGTGGACGAGCCGGGATCCCTGACTGTGATCAAACCCGATCTTTTTTGTCACTTTTTGTATAAAATGCCAGGGTGATGGTTTTTCGAGGAATTTTCATGAGCCTTACCGAACTAACCGGTAACCCGCGGCACGACCAACTCCTCATGCTGATCGCCGAGCGTGGGTATATGAATATTGATGAGCTGGCAAATCTGCTGGATGTCTCCACGCAGACGGTCCGCCGGGATATTCGTAAATTAAGCGAGCAAGGCCTGATTACGCGCCATCACGGTGGCGCGGGTCGGGCTTCCAGCGTCGTTAATACGGCGTTCGAGCAGCGTGAGGTTTCGCAAACCGAGGAAAAAAAAGCGATTGCCGAAGCGGTGGCAGACTATATTCCTGATGGTTCAACAATATTTATCACCATTGGTACGACTGTTGAGCATGTTGCCCGGGCGTTACTTAACCATAATCATTTGCGGATAATCACCAACAGCCTGCGTGTGGCGCATATTCTTTACCACAACCCGCGCTTTGAAGTGATGGTGCCCGGCGGTACGTTGCGCTCTCATAATAGCGGGATCATTGGCCCTTCAGCGGCGTCCTTTGTGGCTGATTTTCGTGCTGATTATCTGGTAACAAGCGTTGGGGCGATTGAGAGCGATGGCGCGTTGATGGAGTTTGATGTAAACGAAGCTAACGTGGTGAAAACGATGATGGCGCACGCGAGAAATATTCTGCTGGTCGCCGATCACACTAAGTATCATGCTTCGGCGGCGGTTGAAATTGGTAACGTGGCACAGGTCACTGCGCTCTTTACCGACGAGCTGCCGCCCGCTGCGCTAAAATCACGCTTACAAGACAGCCAAATTGAAATCATTCTTCCCCAGGAAGACGCGTAGATTTTTGTGACCGTTAACCTGGCTTCATACCTTGCCACATAGCCAAACCCATCCTTTCCCGCTACAGTTAATTTCTTGTGGCGCGAAAGGAGGCAAAAATGCTCTATATCTTTGATTTAGGTAATGTGATTGTCGATATCGACTTTAACCGTGTGCTGGGAGCCTGGAGCGATTTAACGCGTATTCCGCTGGCATCGCTTAAGAAGAGTTTTCATATGGGGGAGGCGTTTCATCAGCATGAGCGTGGGGAAATTAGCGACGAAGCGTTCGCAGAGGCGCTGTGTCATGAGATGGCTCTACCGCTAAGCTACGAGCAGTTCTCTCACGGCTGGCAGGCGGTGTTTGTTGCGCTGCGCCCGGAAGTGATCGCCATCATGCATAAACTGCGTGAGCAGGGGCATCGCGTGGTGGTGCTTTCCAATACCAACCGCCTGCATACCACCTTCTGGCCGGAAGAATACCCGGAAATTCGTGATGCTGCTGACCATATCTATCTGTCGCAAGATCTGGGGATGCGCAAACCTGAAGCACGAATTTACCAGCATGTTTTGCAGGCGGAAGGTTTTTCACCCAGCGATACGGTCTTTTTCGACGATAACGCCGATAATATAGAAGGAGCCAATCAGCTGGGCATTACCAGTATTCTGGTGAAAGATAAAACCACCATCCCGGACTATTTCGCGAAGGTGTTATGCTAAAAACCATTCAGGACAAAGCCAGGCACCGTACCCGTCCACTATGGGCCTGGCTAAAACTACTCTGGCAACGCATTGATGAGGACAACATGACAACCCTGGCAGGTAACCTTGCCTATGTGTCGTTGCTCTCATTAGTGCCGCTGGTTGCCGTTGTTTTTGCGCTTTTCGCCGCTTTTCCCATGTTTTCCGACGTCAGCATTCAGTTACGTCACTTTATTTTTGCCAACTTTCTGCCTGCTACTGGCGATGTTATTCAGCGGTATATCGAACAATTTGTTGCCAATTCCAACAAGATGACCGCCGTTGGGGCGTGCGGGCTGATCGTCACCGCGTTATTGCTGATGTACTCCATCGATAGCGCGTTGAATACCATCTGGCGCAGTAAACGAGCGCGACCAAAAATTTACTCGTTCGCCGTGTACTGGATGATTTTAACGCTGGGGCCGCTGCTGGCAGGGGCCAGTCTGGCGATCAGTTCCTATTTGCTCTCCCTGCGCTGGGCGAGCGATCTCAATACTGTCATCGATAACGTGCTGCGTATTTTTCCGCTGCTGTTGTCGTGGATCTCCTTCTGGTTGCTGTACAGCATTGTTCCTACCATCCGCGTACCTAACCGCGACGCGATTGTCGGCGCGTTTGTCGCCGCGCTCCTGTTCGAAGCAGGAAAGAAAGGTTTCGCGCTTTATATCACCATGTTTCCGTCATATCAGCTCATTTACGGCGTGTTGGCGGTGATCCCCATTCTCTTTGTTTGGGTCTACTGGACATGGTGTATCGTCTTGCTTGGCGCGGAAATTACTGTCACTCTCGGGGAATACCGCAAACTAAAACAAGCAGCTGAACAAGAAGAAGACGACGAACCATGATTGCATTAATTCAACGCGTAACCCGTGCCAGCGTCACCGTGGAGGGAGAAGTGACGGGCGAAATTGGCGCGGGACTTTTGGTGTTATTGGGTGTCGAAAAGGATGACGACGAACAGAAAGCAAACCGTCTGTGCGAGCGTGTGCTCGGCTACCGCATCTTTAGCGATGCCGAAGGCAAGATGAACCTCAACGTGCAACAGGCGGGCGGCAGTGTGCTGGTGGTTTCCCAGTTTACCCTCGCCGCAGATACCGAACGGGGGATGCGCCCAAGTTTCTCCAAAGGTGCATCACCGGATCGCGCAGAGGCGTTATATGACTATTTCGTCGAACGCTGCCGTCAGCAAGAGATGAACACGCAAACAGGACGCTTCGCTGCCGATATGCAGGTATCGCTGGTCAATGATGGCCCCGTGACATTCTGGTTGCAGGTATGAGCCAGCTTCCAGGGTTGTCACGGGAAACAAGAGAGAGTATCGCTATGTATCACCTTCGGGTTCCACAAACAGAAGAAGAATTAGAGCGTTACTATCAGTTTCGCTGGGAAATGTTGCGTAAGCCCCTGCATCAACCAAAAGGTTCGGAACGCGACGCGTGGGATGCGATGGCGCATCACCAGATGGTCGTCGACGAGCAGGGTAATCTGGTGGCGGTAGGCCGACTGTATATTAATGCCGACAATGAAGCGTCCATTCGCTTTATGGCCGTTCACCCGGACGTGCAGGACAAAGGGTTAGGAACGCTGATGGCGATGACCCTGGAGTCGGTGGCGCGTCAGGAAGGCGTTAAGCGCGTGACCTGTAGCGCCCGTGAAGACGCGGTGGAGTTTTTCGCCAAGCTGGGGTTTGTTAATCAGGGAGAAATCACCACGCCAACCACCACGCCGATTCGCCATTTTTTGATGATTAAGCCCGTCGCCACTCTGGATGATATTTTGCATCGCGGCGACTGGTGCGCGCAGCTGCAACAGGCGTGGTACGAACATATCCCGCTTAGTGAAAAAATGGGCGTGCGTATTCAACAATATACCGGGCAAAAATTTATCACCACCATGCCGGAAACCGGCAATCAGAATCCGCACCATACGCTGTTTGCCGGGAGTTTATTCTCGCTGGCGACGCTCACCGGTTGGGGGCTTATCTGGCTGATGCTGCGCGAACGCCATCTCGGCGGAACGATTATTCTGGCGGATGCGCATATCCGCTACAGCAAGCCGATTAGCGGTAAACCTCATGCGGTAGCCGACCTTGGTGCCTTAAGCGGCGATCTCGACCGTCTGGCGCGCGGACGAAAAGCACGGGTGCAGATGCAAGTTGAAATCTTTGGCGACGAGACGCCGGGTGCAGTGTTTGAAGGCACGTATATCGTTCTGCCCGCGAAGCCATTTGGCCCGTATGAAGAGGGCGGGAACGAAGAAGAGTAGGGGCGTTTTACTTGACTGAAAAGGTTTTCAATCTGAAAACCTTTTCAGGGCCCAGGTCCGAAGTTACCTTCCCGCTCTCCAGGCAACATCCCGTAGTGCCGATCGCGCGGCCTCGCTGATACCACCTAACTGAAAAAATCCGTGGATAACGCCAAGGTAGCGTTGGCAGGTGCATTGCACTCCTTGCCCTGTCATGCGGTGATACAACGCTTCACCTTCATCGCAAAGTGGGTCGTATTCAGCGGTAATGATATGTACAGGTGGCAAGCCATTGAAATCATCGCGCCAAAGAGGGCTGGCTTCAGGATGCCTGCGTTCAATGCCTGGCAGATACATCTCAAAGCCGCTCAGTAAAGTGTCGCGTGTGATGATGTAATCGTGACCATTGCGTATGTAGCTTTCGAAATGCGCAGTCGCATCAAGCATAGGATAAATTAAGATGAGTTGTGCCGGTTGCCACTCGCCAGCACGCTTTAATCGCAAAGCAGTTACCAGCGCCAGATGTCCGCCCGCACTGTCACCGGCAAGAGTTATACGTTGTTTATCAACGCCGAGTCGTTCGGCGTGTTGCCAGACTATTTCTGCACCTCGTTGCGCATCATCATGGGCGGCGGGGAAAGTATGTTCCGGTGCCAGCCGATACTGGACGGCAATAACCCGACATTGCCCGTAATAGGCTAACTGGCGCAGCTGGTTGTCGTGAGTTGCGAACCCGCCGCTAACAAAACAGCCACCGTAGTAATAAATTATCGTCGGGAGTAATGTCGGGGCATTCAGCGGCGACACTATTCGTAAGGTCATCCCTTCAAGTTCGATAGTCTGAATATCTACCCGCGTTTCTGTCTCACCCGCAAGGACAGCGCTGGCGATATAGCCCTCCCTGCGCTGCGCAATACTTTGTTGACGCGATGAGGGGCGACCCGCAGCGATAAACTTTTCGACTAACTCTGCAATTCCTTTTTCCAGTGCCATAGTAGAACTTATTTTGCTGTATGAATGTACAGTCTTATACACCCGTTTTTGCTGGATGGATACAGGGAAATTCACGGGCGTGAAAAATCTGGAAAGCGCCTCGCAAATCTAAAGACAAACCCGGCAGAGACGTGGTTTTGCTGGAGCACTATCAGTAAGCTAGTGGTTTCAAGGGTACGTCAATGACGTACAAAAAGGATTGTTACTCTAAGCCAATGGCGTATAATTATGCTCTTCATCGAAACGGAAATTTTTACTGAAGATGTTCAAAAACTGCTGACCGACGATGAATTCAGTCGTTTTCAGTTTTTCCTGGCCTTGAATCCTGACTATGGTGAGGTAATACCTGAAACTGGTGGGTTAAGAAAGGTTCGATGGGTTTCAGGAGGAAAGGGGAAACGTGCTGGTGTCAGGGTTATTTACTTTCATCAGGTTAAACATTATGAGATCAGATTACTGCTTATTTATCGTAAGGGTATTAAAGATGATCTGTCTCCCCAGGAAAAAGCAATGCTCCGGTTGTTAAATACGAGGTGGTAAATGGATAAGGCACTTTTTGAGCGGTTGACTCACAGCATGGCCCAGATGAATGAAATTATTGAAGGAACGCGACAGCCTTCGCGGACTTTTGAAGTTGATGCTATGAAAATCAAAGAAATACGCCGCGCTTCAGGGTTGTCACAATCTAAATTTGCCGATCTTATTTCTGTAAGCGTAGACACGTTGCGTAACTGGGAGCAGGGGCGACGTTCACCGACCGGGCCTGCAAAGGCTTTGCTGCGAGCGATTGCCAATGATCCGCAACATGTGCTGCAAGCACTTAACCGTTAGAGGCATGGTTATGCCATACAGAAAGCACTAGCATTCAGAACTCCTGTGAAAGCGGCATAGTGGTCGCCTGCCCAGGAGTTTTGCTATGACCCGTAATCGTGCTGAACGTCGCCACCCTATGATGCGATTAAAAAAACTCATCGTCGCGCTGATGATTGACGTCAATGCTATCGGATGATACCGGGGGGTTCCGGAAGGAATTCCTTGTTTCCCGAACTGTTACCAACAAAATTATAACGATGAACAAGTAAAGACCGGTTGGTGGCAGTACTGACCGGTCTGTGATGGATGATTAATTTCACCTTAAATCCGGGTGCTGTTAGGATGCTGACATTTTTCGGGTACACCATTCAGATTATGCAAATAAAGATCCAATCAAAAAATAAACATCCCTGAATATAATATATTCATAGCATCCATAACTCATCCTGGGCGATAACTAAACCATTTTTGAGTAATAAATGAAACAACTGCAACACTCTTATTATTTCTGGAAAACACCTCGCAAAAACAAAACAACATGCAAAAATCCGCTTTTTTTAAATGATTTTCCGGCGTAATTTTCGCACATACATTAATGAGTAATATATGTAAGGTGGTGGTAATGGCGATGAATACGGTTTTTCTTCATTTATCAGAAGAGGCAATTAAACGGCTGAACAAGCTTCGGGGCTGGCGTAAGGTTTCACGATCTGCAATTTTACGCGAAGCGGTTGAGCAATATCTGGAGCGGCAGCAATTTCCGGTGCGTAAAGCAAAGAGAGGCAGGCAAAGGGGTGAGACAGTTGGTGTTGATGATCAGTGTAAGGAGCATAAGGAATGAAAAAAATTTTTCATTCTTGAATATAAAAAAACAGATGCCCTTATTCTGGTATTAATACAAGGCTGTTTTACTTGAACTTATAATAACTGCAACTGTTACATCGTATCTGGAAAACGCCTCGCAAAAATAAAAAATGATGCGTAAATGAGCTTTCTTTAAAGATTCGGCAAGGGTACTTTTCTCTCCATAGATTCAAAAATGATATTGGCGAGATATTTATGAACTCTCTGGCAGGTATAGATATGGGCAGAATTTTACTCGATTTATCGAATGAGGTGATTAAGCAACTTGATGATCTCGAGGTGCAGCGTAATCTTCCTCGTGCGGACCTATTAAGGGAAGCGGTAGATCAATACCTGATAAATCAATCGCAAACAGCAAGAACCAGTGTTCCTGGCATCTGGCAAGGGTGTGAGGAAGATGGTGTCGAATATCAGCGTAAGCTGCGCGAGGAATGGTAATGGGAAAAAATGATGTCAATCAGATTGCTGACAACGTGCGCGTTGTTCATGCCGGATGCGGCGTGAACGCCTTATCCGGCCTACAAAGTCATGCAAATTCAATATATTGAAGTTTATTGGTAGGGCTGATAAGCGCAGCGCATCAGGCAATCATACGCTTGTCATCAGTGACATACCCATAACCTTATCGATGTGTTGGAGGGAAGAACGAGGCAAACAGACAATTGCGGCATGATCTTGAATGGGTAACGCGGAATACGAGAGATGGTGTCGTCACACCCTATGAGCTGTAATCCGGGCGACCAGCGCCACCCGGAAAACGTCAGAGATTACTCCCCTTCACCCGGAAACAGGAACGGGTTGATGGAACTGCGGGCATAGCCTTCTTGCTCCATTCGCGCGTCCAGTACCAGAGAAGCGAGGTCATCTGCCACGGCTTCAACTTTCGGTTCTTTTTCCTGATAAAGAATCTTCAGGTAAGTGCCACAGTCATCGCAGCTTTCGGCTTTAATCGCGGCCTGTTCGTCATCCAGCGACCAGTAATGCAGTTTGCCGCTCTGCTCGCAGTTGCTGCATTTTACGCGCACTACGTGCCATTCGGTTTCACACAGGTTGCAGTGCAGGTAACGCAGACCCTGAGTGGTGCCAATTTGCACCATGCTGGACACCGGCATAGAACCACAAACCGGGCAATATTGACGTTGCTCGCCGTATTCAGCGCGGGCTTTGCCGGGGATCAGATTGGCCATCTGCGCCCAGTAGAGCGACAGTGCAGCCCAGATAAACGGCGCTTTATCGCTGCTGACGGATGAGAAATCAGAGGCAAACAGTGCGCTGGCCATATCTTCCAGCTCCTGAGTCGATGCCTTCTCCAGATTCTCAATCACTGCCAGCGCCGGGCCGCTCATTTCAGGTTTCAGCTCAGCAATCAGCGCCATCAGCAGCTTTTGCCAGTGCTTATCACGCGGCAGAACGTGAATATCCAGCGGGGGCTTGCCCTGTGCGCTGGCTTCTTTAATGCGCGCGGTCAGATCCATCTCCAGCGGATGGTCGTACAGCACCACTTCCTGGGCGTGGGCGATAAGCGCAGCAAAGCGCAGGTAATCACCCAGCGGATTATTTTCTGCCAGCTCGCGCAGACGCTCGGCGCGGCGGTTGTATAAATTCTTGAGCCGAGGGAACAATAACGGCGGAATCATATCCGCCGTACGTTTCTCGCTCGAACCCAGCTCATCTTGCGGGATTATGCGAATACTCATTCAGCTTTCTTTTCCGTTGTCTTGCGGACCTCACGGTACCAGCGCGGGTGATGTTTCTTCGCCCAGGCGCTGGTAACCCATCCTTCCACCATGGCGGTAATCGTGCCTTTCACCCAAAGGGCGGCGTAGATATGCACCATGATAACCACAATTAACGCCACTGCGGCAAATGAATGCAGCATTAACGCGAATCGGATCACCGGGATTGAGAAAGCAGGCGCAAAATAAGGACGCCAGATAATCACGCCGCTCACCAGCAGCAGAACCAGGAAAATAATCGCCGCCCAGAAAACGCATTTCTGACCGAAGTTATAACGCCCGGTGTCACCTACTTCCTCGTTGACGACGATCTTACGAATATTCTTCGCCCAAAAGATATCATCCCGATTGATTAGGTTGTGATGCCAGTAACGGAAAAACATGATGATGAACGAGGCAAACATAACCACGCCGACAAACGGGTGCAGAATTCGCGCCAGCTGCGGTGTGCCCATGATTTGCATCAACCAGTTGAAGGACGGGAACAAAAAGCCCAGCCCGCTCACCGCCGCCAGGATGAAGCAGAAGGCGGTGATCCAGTGGTTGATACGTTCCGGCGCGGTGTAGCGCACGATGGTGTCACGTCGTTTCATTTGCGCTCCTCGTCTTTCTCTTCGTGCAGATTATTCTCTTCCTCATCCGCACGGTTCGGACCGACACCCACGTAGTGGAAGATACTGGCCGCAAAGGTAGCCGCAAAGCCAACAGCCGCGAGCGGTTTCCAGATGCCTTTCCAGAATTTCACGGTTTCGCTGATTTCCGGGTTCTCCGGCAAGCCATGATACAGATTTGGCTTGTCAGCATGGTGCAGCACGTACATGACGTGTGTACCACCGACGCCTGCCGGATCGTACAGACCCGCATTGTCGTAACCGCGGGTTTTCAGCTCAGCAACGCGCTCGCTCGCCAGCGTTTTCATCGACTCTTTCGTACCGAAGTGAATCGCGCCCGTTGGGCAGGTCTTCACGCAGGCTGGTTCTTGCCCAACCACCACGCGGTCAACGCACAGCGTACATTTGTAGACGCGGTTGTCTTCCGGGTTGAGGCGCGGAATGTCGAACGGACAGCCCGCAATGCAATAACCGCAGCCAATGCACTGCTCGGACTGGAAGTCGACGATACCGTTGGCATACTGAATAATTGCACCTTCCGCCGGGCACGCTTTCAGGCAGCCTGGATCGGAACAGTGCATACAGCCGTCTTTGCGGATCAGCCATTCCAGTTTGTCGTTCTGCTCCACTTCCGAGAAGCGCATTACCGTCCACGATTTGGCGCTTAAATCATTGGGGTTGTCGTACACCCCAATGTTATTGCCGACGGTATCGCGAATGTCGTTCCACTCTGAACACGCCACCTGACAGGCTTTACAGCCGATACAGGTGGTGACGTCGATGAGTTTCGCCACTTCTTCCTGGAAGTCCCGCGCCTGAGGCGCGGGGGTCAGACCGTTAGTCGCGGAACGACGAATGATATCTTGAGATTGATAAGCCATATGTCGTCTCCGTTACACCTTTTCCACATTCACAAGGAAGGACTTAAACTCCGGCGTCTGCGTGTTCGCATCACCAACGAATGGCGTTAACGTATTGGCAATAAAGCCTTTTTTAGCTACGCCTTCATAACCCCAGTGAATCGGAATACCGATGGTATCGATATCTTTGCCGTTCGCTTTCAGCGTACGAATACGTTTGGTCACCACCGCTTTGGCTTTGATATAGCCACGGTTGGAGGAGACTTTCACGGTATCGCCCTGGGCAATGCCAAGTTTATTCGCCAGCGACTCCCCGATTTCCACAAACTGCTCTGGTTGCAAAATCGCGTTCAACAGCGCGTGTTTGGTCCAGTAGTGGAAGTGCTCGGTCAGACGATAGGTGGTTCCGACATACGGGAACTTATCGGCTTTACCCAATGCTTCGGCGTCGTCTTTAAAGATACGTGCAGCCGGGTTCGAGATAACGTTTGGATGCAGCGGGTTAGTTCCCAGCGGCGTTTCAAACGGCTCGTAGTGTTCCGGGAACGGACCTTCCGCCATCTTATCGAGGGCAAACAGACGCCCCATGCCTTCCTGCTGCATGATAAACGGCCCGACGCCGCTACCCGGAGGCGCTGCGCTGTAGTCCGGAATATCCCAGCCGGTCCACTTAGTGCCGTCCCATTTCAGCAACTGACGCTTCGGATCCCACGGGTTACCCTGCGGATCTGCGGAGGCGCGGTTATACAGAATGCGGCGGTTAAGCGGCCATGCCCATGCCCAGCCCAGCGTGTTACCGAGGCCAGACGGATCGGCGTTATCACGACGCGCCATCTGGTTGCCTTCCGGCGTCCAGCTACCGGCGAAAATCCAGCAGCCACAGGAGGTTGTACCGTCATCGCGCAATTGGGCGAACGAGCTAAGTTGTTGGCCTTTCTTGACGATAACCGCACCGGTTGCCGGATCGGTAATATCGGCCAGCGCCTTACCGTTGCTCTCCATCGCTACTTCTTCCGACTTCGGCTCATGCGGAATGGCGTAGTTCCAGGTCATGTTCAGCACCTGGTCCGGGTTCGCGCCACCCTGTTCGGCATACATCTTGCGCAAGCGCAGGAAGATACCGGAGAGGATCTCGCCATCAGTCAGCGCAATCCCCGGGGCGTCCGCACCTTTCCAGTGCCACTGCAACCAGCGACCTGAGTTAACGATTGAACCGTTCTCTTCTGCGAAGCAGGTCGATGGCAGACGGAACACTTCGGTCTGGATCTTCGACGAGTCAACTTCGTTCAGCTCACCGTGGTTCTGCCAGAAGTTAGAGGTTTCAGTGTTCAGTGGGTCGATGGTGACGAGGAACTTCAGTTTCGACAGACAACCGATCACTTTGTTTTTGTTCGGGAATGAGGCAACAGGGTTAAAGCCCTGGCAGATATAGCCATTGACCTTGCCCTCTTTCATCATCTCGAAGTACTGCAGGACGTCGTAGCCTTTATCCCACTTCGGCAACCAGTCAAAGCCCCAGCTATTTTCCGCCGTCGCTTTATCACCAAAGAAGGCCTTCATCATAGAGACGAAGAATTTCGGGTAGTTGCCCCAGTAGTTTACCTGGCCTTCCAGCAGCGGTTTTGGCGTGTTGGCGGTAAGGTAGGTTTGCAGATCGGTCTGCTTCTCGCTTGGCAGCGTCATGTAACCTGGCAGACTCTGCG
Organism: Escherichia sp. S10b; assembly: GCF_028421345.1. Lineage (NCBI taxonomy): Bacteria > Pseudomonadati > Pseudomonadota > Gammaproteobacteria > Enterobacterales > Enterobacteriaceae > Escherichia > Escherichia sp. S10b. The sequence continues at coordinate 42,733 of NZ_JAHZSO010000045.1, read as the reverse complement.
ACAGTAGCCCCAGGTCCGTCAGCCCCTGAATATTGGAGTGACCGCGCAGGGCGTTAACGCCGCCGCCGGCCATCCCCATATTGCCGAGCAGCAGCTGGATCATCGCCATCGTACGAATGTTTTGCGCACCAACGGAGTGTTGCGTCCAGCCGAGGGCATACAGGAACGAGGCAGTTTTATCGTGAGCACTGGTTTCTGCGATGTATTCGCAGACTTTCAGGAACGCGTCTTTTGGCGTACCACAGATGTTTTCAACCACATCTGGCGTGTAGCGGGAAACGTGCTGTTTCAGCAAGTTCCACACGCAGCGCGGATGTTGCAGCGTGGTATCGCGTTTGGCGAAGCCGTTTTCGTCCAGTTCATAAGTCCAGGAGGATTTATCGTACTTGCGTTTTTCCGCGTCGTAGCCGGTGAACAGGCCATCTTCAAAGCCGTAATCCTCACGCACTATCAGGCTGGCGTTGGTATAGGCTTCGGTGTATTCGCGGTTGAATTTTTCATTGTTCAGCAGGTACAGCAATACGCCTGACAGGAAAGCAATGTCAGTACCGGAACGAATAGGGGCATAGTAGTCAGCTACCGCCGCCGTACGCGTAAAGCGAGGATCGATCACAATCAGCTTCGCGCCGTTGTGAATTTTGGCTTCCATCGCCCAGCGGAACCCGACCGGGTGAGCTTCAGCGGCGTTACCGCCCATCACCACGACGAGGTTGGCGTTCTTGATGTCGACCCAGTGGTTGGTCATCGCACCGCGACCAAATGTTGGAGCAAGACTTGCTACCGTTGGTCCGTGTCAGACACGCGCCTGGTTGTCGACCGCGAGCATACCCAGCGCGCGGGAGAATTTTTGCGTTAAATAGCCGGTTTCGTTACTCGACGCGGAAGCACACAGCATCCCGGTGGAGAGCCAGCGGTTAACAGTCACGCCTTCGGCGTTTTGCGCAATGTAGTTAGCATCGCGGTCTTCTTTCATCAGTTTGGCGATGCGATCAAACGCCTCTTCCCAACTGATTTGCTGCCATTTATCAGAACCTGGCGCACGGTATTCCGGAAACTTCAGACGGCTTTCGGAGTGGATGAAATCCACCAGGCCAGCGCCTTTCGGACAAAGTGCACCGCGGTTGACCGGGTGATCCGGATCGCCTTCGATATGGAAGATAGATGCTTTGGCGTTTTTTGCTCCGTCACCGAGGCTGTACATCAACAGCCCACAGCCTACGGAACAATAGGTGCAGGTATTACGGGTTTCGCGGGTGCGCAGCAGTTTATACTGCCGGGTTTCCGCGAGCGCTACGCTGGGTGCAAAACCCAGTGCCGCTGCCGTGGTGCCTGCCATACCGCCAGCGCAGATCTTAAAGAACTGCCTTCTGCTGACCTGCATGGATTGCTCCTTGTTTCGACATTGTCACGTCCCATTTACATTCGCTTGCTGCGTGTGCAGGGAGTGGGAGTTATTTTTCTTTGCGGAAGGGGCCGCAAAGGTCCAGAATTGGCTCAATTTCCCTCCATCCAGGAAGGGTTTGTAACAGAATACCATAATGTTGGTGTGTGTGTTCTTATCTGGTTAAGAGAAAGTGAAAAAAACACAGCAAAAAGAAATCGAAAATGTGACAAATATCACAGGTGTTCGTCAAATTGAGTTATGGCGGCGTGATGATTTACAACACCCACGGTTAGATGAGGTCGCGGAAGAAGTTCCCGTTGCGCTGGTCTACAACGGCATTTCGCATGTGGTGATGATGGCGTCGCCCAAAGACCTTGAGTACTTTGCGCTCGGTTTTTCGCTTTCCGAGGGGATAATAGAAAGTCCGCGCGATATCTTCGGCATGGATGTCGTTCCTTCCTGTAATGGTCTTGAAGTACAAATTGAGCTTTCCAGCCGCCGCTTTATGGGGTTGAAGGAGCGCCGCCGGGCGCTGGCGGGACGTACGGGCTGTGGCGTATGCGGCGTGGAGCAACTTAATGACATCGGAAAACCGGTGCAGCCGCTACCGTTCACCCAGACGTTTGATCTCAACAAACTGGATGATGCATTACGTCATCTCAACGATTTTCAGCCAGTGGGGCAACTGACTGGTTGTACTCACGCCGCTGCCTGGATGTTGCCATCTGGCGAACTGGTCGGCGGGCATGAAGACGTGGGTCGCCATGTGGCGCTGGACAAACTGTTAGGCCGCCGGTCACAAGAAGGGGAAAGCTGGCAGCAAGGTGCGGTACTGGTTTCCAGTCGTGCCAGTTATGAAATGGTGCAAAAGTCGGCGATGTGCGGCGTAGAGATTTTGTTTGCGGTGTCTGCCGCGACCACGCTTGCTGTAGAAGTGGCTGAGCGTTGTAATCTGACGCTGGTGGGTTTTTGTAAGCCGGGTCGGGCAACGGTTTATACCCATCCGCAGCGTTTGAGCAATTAATTAAAATAAGTCCTGCGATATATATTAAATTGCAGGACTTATTCATTTCGTGAATTTTATTATTTTATTTATAAATAAAACGCGTGTAGTGGCGTTTTCTTTTTTCATTTATTATGTTCACTCTCTTATCTATATATTTATAAGGCAATTAAATGAAAAGGAATTTATTATCTTCCGCTATTATAGTCGCCATCATGGCCCTCGGTCTGACGGGTTGTGATGATAAAAAAGCCGAAACAGAAACGCCCCCGCCTGCCAATAGTCAACCTGCCGCACCAGCTCCTGAAGCTCCCGTTGCAAAAGCAGAAGCTAAACCTGAAACACCTGCGCAACCGGTGGTCGATGAACAAGCGGTTTTCGACGAAAAAATGGATGTCTATATCAAGTGCTATAACAAGTTACAGATCCCTGTACAGAGCAGTCTGGCGCGTTATGCTGACTGGCTGAAAGATTTTAAACAGGGGCCTACCGGTGAAGAGCGTACTGTTTATGGCATCTACGGCATTAGTGAATCCAACCTCGCTGAGTGTGAAAAAGGCGTAAAAAGTGCTGTGGCGTTAACGCCTGCGCTGCAACCTATTGATGGCGTGGCGGTGAGTTATATCGATGCTGCCGTGGCGTTGGGTAATACCATTAACGAAATGGATAAATATTACACCCAGGAAAATTATAAAGACGATGCGTTTGCGAAAGGGAAAACGCTGCACCAGACATTCTTAAAAAATCTGGAAGCCTTTGAAGCTGTAGCAGAATCTTATCATGCGGCGATTCAGGAAATTAACGATAAGCGCCAGCTTGCGGAACTGAAAAATATTGAAGAAAGAGAAGGGAAAACATTCCACTACTACTCTCTGGCAGTCATGATTTCAGCGAAACAAATTAATAATCTGATATCGCAAGAGAAGTTTGATGTTGATGCGGCAATGAAGAAAGTGTCTGAACTGGAAACGCTAGTGGCGCAGGCCAAAGAAGCGGATAAAGGCGGCATGAATTTCTCGTTTATTAATTCGGCAGGCCAGTATCAACTCGAGGCTAAAAAATACGTTCGCCGCATCAGAGATAAAGTCCCGTACTCTGACTGGGATAAAGAGCAACTTCAGGACGCAAACTCAAGCTGGATGGTCGAAGACTCTTTCCCGAGAGCATTACGCGAGTACAACGAAATGGTTGATGACTATAATAGCCTGCGTTAAACGTTTTTGATGATAAATGCAGTGTCGGATGCGGCGCATCCGACACAGTTCACCCCTTGTGAAGTAACTCCATAAATGCCTCATATCCTGTTAACCCGGCAATAATCTCCGCCGGATGCTGACACAATATGCTTGCCAGATAGCTAAATATTTTTAGCTCATGACGCGCATCGGCGGCGGCGCAGGCGATCAAGACATGGTTAATGACTTCGTTATTCACCTCAACTGGTTGGGCGAGGGTAATAAAAAATCCACGAAAACGTCGCTCCTGTTCGCTCCAGCAATGTGGGATGGCGAGGCGATTAACAATCAGGTTTTCACCTTCGCCTTCGCGGGCGATGATGCGTTGTGCTTCATCGGCGGTAATATGGTGTTGTGCGACTAATTGCGCACAAATTTGCCGGGTAATATGTTGCCAGCTTTCACCGCGTACATTCGAATAATGAAAACTTCCGGGGGCAGAGAAAAAACGCTCCGGCTGTTGGCGAATAAATGCCGTCGCCAGAAAATGTTTTATTTGTTCGATACCGGCAGCCGTAATGATATTTTTTACGGTGATGTAATTATTTACCGCGTCATCCAGTAAATAATGGCTATTGTTAATGATCAATAACGGCTCAATCTCTTCGCGAATGGCAACAAGTTCGCTTAAGCTACGGGCAATAATCACCCGACAATGTAAAACATCGCGCTCAATGGCGAGCTGATTAATAGTGGCAATCGCGTTCTGGTCCGAGAGCAAAATGATCGGCTGGCGTTCGTTTTGATGCCGTTCCAGCGCACAGGCAAAATACAAACCGATCAGATCGCTGTCGAAAAGGGGAATATCGAGCTGTTCACGCAGTAGCGTAATAAAGTGCAGACTCATATCAAAGGCCGCAGGCCAGGCGGCTTTCAGGTTATTCATGCTGCTTTGGCGGTGCTCAGCAATCCACACCGGTGCGGCAAGGCAACGTAATAAATGCCCGGTAATATTCTCAACCAACTGCGTATCAATAATATTCAATGACGCGATGCCTGGCACCCTTTGCAGCAACCCCAGCACATGATCGGCTGAAATTACCTGCGCTTGCTGATGCTGTTTCTCTATCAAACCCGTCAGGGTTCTTACAGCGTTATCACCGAGAAACAGGCCGCACTGTTCAACGATTTGTTTTATCTCGTTACCGGGATATTGCGGCCATATGTCAGTAAGCTGATTACGCAGGGCGTAAATCGCCAGAATCAGGCTGGAGAGATAATCACCCTGCATCAGCGGCCAGCGGTGTTGGTTGTCGCAGGCCGTGGATAAATGCTGAAGGTTGTCTCGTGTTATGCCCGCCAGCGGAATTAAAAACGGATCTTTGCGTAGCAAGTTCGCCAGCAAGATAACGCGCTTCTCTTCTGTTTCATCAATGAAATGGCCCAAACCGGGGCGACTGGCCAGGCAACAAGTGCGTTCATAACGCTGTTTTAACCGGGGCAGACGTTCTGCTACCCACGTTTCTGGCAAATTAAGCGCCGAGGCGAGTTGCGCACGGGGAGTAAAGGTATTTAGTAATAATAGCGCCAGCAGCCGATCGTCGTTATCGTGCTTTTGCAGCAACTGAAAAAAGCTGCGGCGCTCGAAGATTTCCAGCTGATAGCCCGCACTACCACTGGCGAAAATGCGGGCTTTGCCGTTAAGGGTGAAGTTGAGATAGTCAATATCACGCAGGATGGTCCTGCCTGAAACGCCAGTCTGTTGCGCCAGCTCTCCAGGCGTGCGCGGCTGTTGCTCCAGCAGATCGACAATCTTTAACTGGCGTTCGTTTAGCATTAATCCACCTGACGGAACTGGCTAAACGCGTTGACTTTCTCCGCAGTTAAGGTCGTCAGAAAATCCCGTATCAGCGTGAGCAGAGCATCGTAATCGGCTTTTGAAATCATGCCGCTGTTAGCGTGCAGATAACGAGTTGGCAGACACAGCGCGACAACCGGACGCCCGCCGCCCATCACGTTGTAGCGCCCGCCATCCGTCGCTCCGGTTTTCATGGTGGAAAATTGCAGCGGTAAATCGTTATGTGCGGCACAGTTTTTTAACACTGCTACCAGTTTCTGGTTGGGGAAGTAGCGCTTGTCAAACAGCATCAGCCCCGGCCCCTGGCCCAGTTTCAGCGGGTATTTAATGTTATCAATGCCCGGAACATCACCTGCGACAGCGGTATCCAGCACAATCACCACATCCGGTTTAATGTGTTCCGCCGAGGTTTGTGCCCCGCGTAGCCCAACTTCTTCTTCCACACTGCCAACGCCGTACAGCGTAATTTCTGGGTTATTTACTGTCTGTAGTAGCTCCGCCATCATCGCGCAGCCGATGCGGTTATCCAGCGCCTTTCCGACTACTTTATCTTCGCCCCAGCAGGCAAAATTGGCTTCCGGGCTAATAAAATCGCCAATTTCAACGCCGCGCTTTTCCGCTTCTTCGCGACTGTTCGCGCCAATATCAATGAACATCTCATCAAATGACAGCGGTTGTTGCTTTTGCTTTTCCGTTAACGCATGAGGCGCGACGGAACCAATCACACCAGGGATTTTAAATCCCTTGTGTGTGCGTATGGTTACCCGGTGGTTGAGCATCGACTGATTCCACCAGCCGCCAATGGTGGTGAAGCGCAGAAAACCGCTCTCGTCGATGTGGGTGACCATAAAGCCGACTTCATCCATATGCCCGACAACGGCAACTTTTGGACCTTTATTCCCCTTACGGGCAACAAAGCTGCCCAGACCATCAAAGGTGATTTCATTAACGCAAGGTTCCAGCGTGTTTATCAGGATGTCGCGAACTTCCTGTTCATCGCCGCTGACGGCGCTGGCTTCGCACAACTGTTGCAGTAACTCAATGTTCATGGACAAGCTCCTGTTGCGCGGCTTTCGCTTTGCGGCGTAACCACAATCCTTTCAGGACGATAATGAATGAAATGTTTAGCGCGAGGCCAATCGCCAGCACCAGATAAAACGAACCTACCGGCGACATCAGGCCGATCAGCGGGTCAAAGATACCCAAACCAGGTGCCAGACGTTTGATTCCGAAAGCGATCACCAGCACGCCGGTAATACCGCCCGCCAGCGTATTGGCGGTAATCATCGGTAACGGAGCTGCCAGAGCGTAAGGAATAGCAGGTTCGGTTGCGACTGTGGCACCGACCACAATGGCACTACTGGCAGCCTCTTTTTCCTGTCGGGTAAACAGTTTGGGCGCAATGAACGTCGCAAGACCCGCCGCAACGGGCGGCATCAACGCGACAACGCCGACGATGGCGTACCAGTCATAAATGTGTTTTTCCAGCAGTGAGAAGCAGAAGAACCAGGCGGTTTTATTGATGGGGCCGCCCATATCGAACGCCAGCATCGCACCGACCAGAAACGCTGCCGCAAACTTCATTGATGGAGGAATGGTATTCAGGAAGTGGAGCAGCCCGCCCATGAGGTCGGACATCACCGGCCCGATAACGTAGTAAGTGAGCACGCCGAAAACCAGCAGAGTAACGAACGGGATCAGCATTGAACCGAGCAGCGGTTGTAATGCTTTGCCAAGGCGCACTTTACGGAACCAGAAGACGAAATAGCCAATCGCCAGCCCCAGCACCACCGCGCCGAGGAATCCCGCACCCGACTGGGTGCCGAGCAGCGCTTTGTCGTTCGCCAGATAGCAAACCAGAAACGCCGGAGCGAAAGCCGGTTTATCGGCAATCGACGAGGCAATATAAGCGCCCATGATGGGGATCATAAAGGTGAAGCCAAGGTAACCGATGGATTCAACTACCCAGGTAAACGACGGCGCGCCTTTCGACATATCGGTATACGGCAAACCGAACTGCACCAGCATGTTGGCAAGCGCCACCAGGATACCACCGCCGATGACAAACGGCAGCGCCGCAGAGACGCCCGCCATCAGGTGGCTCATCACGCTGCCGCTTTGCACTTCCTGTTTGCCAAGCTTCACGCCGCTATCTGCGGCAAAAAGCTGCGAGTTTGTCGGTAATTCGCTGAAAATCTGGTCGATATTTTTCAACGCCTGGGAGATGGCAATCTCATAAACTTTCTTCCCGGCAAACCGCGCGCGATCATCACCGCTCAGGCCACGCCCGGTAGCGAGAATGACGTAATCGGCAGCGGCAATCTCTTCGCTGGATAAGCGGTTTTCAACGCCACTGGACCCTTGAGTTTCCACTTTTATGGTATGGCCGAGAGAACGGGCTTTCTGTTCCAGGGCTTCCGCCACCATGTAGGTGTGAGCGATCCCGGCGGGGCAGTTGGTGATCGCGACAATACGTAAGGATGACTCCATCGCCACTTCCTTATGAGCTGAGGGTTTGATTTAACAAGGCAAGCACCTGGTCGGCGTCGCCCTGTTGCAGTTGATGAATAAAATCCTGGTGGATAATTTTGCGACACAGTGTGCCGATGATTTTGACCTGATCCTCTTCGCCGCTTTGCGGCACGCCGAGGCAGATCCAGCAATTGACGTCTTCGCCATCGCTGGCTTTCCAGTCAATAGCCTGCGCTTTGCGGGCGAATAATACGAACGGTTGTTTAACGCAGGCGCTTTTACCGTGCGGCACGGCGACACCGGAACCAAATCCAGTAGAGTGCATTTTTTCGCGCAGCAGCAGGGTTTGCAGGAACTGGTGTGAGTCGGTGATAAAACCGTTTTGTAACGCTATTGTCGCCAACTGCTTCAGAACGGAATAAGCGCCATTGCCCTGAATATTCAGGTCAATACAGCTTGCAGTAAGAGCTGCCATTAATCGGACTCCATAAAATATATTTTAATCAATTGTAATGGTGGAGCGATTAAGTGATGAGAGGCGATATGTCGGTAAACAATGACAATTTGAGACAGAGTGAAAGGTCAGATTTGCGGAGTAATGCACATAATGGTTATTTAAATAAACCACATGAATCATTAATGGGTTATTCATTATTTTTGTGATTTACTCACAATGTATCAGGGAAATATAACTTACCGGGAGATGTAATATGTTTAATTTTTCAAATCGAAATTTAAAATATTGTGCCGGAGGCATCTCCGGCACATTGGGCAATTACGGCAGGTAAAACACTTCTTGCAGCTCGCTACTCACCGGGCTGTTATCCGGGTTAGCGGGCATAACATCGGTCATATATTTCCACCAACGTTGGCAAACATCAGTACTGGCTACCGCATTCCACCGTTCTTCAGATTCAATCTCTACCGTGGCAAACAGCAGATTACGCGCTTTGTCGAGGTAAATGGCGTAGTTATGCGCACCGTGAGATTTCAACACTGCTTCCAGTTCCGGCCAGATGGGGTTATGCCGACGCTGATACTCTTCGTGGGCGTCGGGGTTAACCTGCATGACAAAGGCTTTGCGGATCATGTTTGCTCCTTACAGCGCCAGCGCACTGGCTAGTGGTGTAACGCCGAAGCGCTTGCCGAGCGCTATCAACTCTTCACGGCTGATGGTCTGTTTCATGCCGCCCATCGAATAAACCTTCACTAATACTTGTGCTGATTTTTCTGCGGTGTCGATTAAACCGAATGTTTCATCCAGCGTCGGCCCGCTGCCGAAGACGCCGTGGAAGGACCACAACACCAGCGAATGTTTTTGCATCTCTTGTGCGGTCGCCTGGCCGATTTCGTCCGTGCCGGGCACCATCCACGGCAAAATGCCAACGCCATCCGGGAACACTACCAGACACTCGGTGCTGCCTTCCCACAGTTGGCGAGTAAAGACCGCGGTGTCGTTTTCCAGTACATAGGTGAGGGCGATCAGGTTGGTGGCGTGGCAGTGCATGATCACCCGATCTTTACCGTTGGTGGCTTTAATGCGCTCGCAGTGGGAAAGGAAGTGAGCCGGAAGTTCGGAAGTGGGAACGGCTTCGTTGGTTAACCCCCAGAGAATATGGTAGCCCGCGCCGTCGCTGTCGACTTTTACGACGCCTAAGTTAGCTGCAGGATCAAGCTGGACGTTACGGAAGAATTTGCCGGAGCCGGTGACAATAAACGGCGTATTTGCCAGTAAAGGCATGGGCTGGCTGAGCGGAATATAGCGCGGTTGTGGGTGGAAGTTGTCGTGATAAAGCGCGATATCGGCGTCATCCAGGCGCAGCGTCAGGTTGCCGCCGTTGCGCTCGTCCCAGCCTTTCAGCCAGGCATCGGTGGTGGCTTTGATCATTCCCTGGACAAACCAGGACTGGGTAATGTTTTGCATGTTCTGTGTTCCTGTAAATTCGGTGTTGTCAGATGCACGACCCGTAGGCCGGATAAGGCGCTCGTGCCGCATCCGGCAATCAATGCTTGATGCGACGCTGTCGCGTCTTATCAGGCCTACAACTGTTGCCGACCTGTAGGCCGGATAAGGCGCTCGCGCCGCATCCGGCAGTGTTTACCCACGCTGGCTCAAAATCGCTTTCTCATAAGCCCGCACGCTCTCCAGCCATTCGCTACCTGCTGGCGTATCGTGACGTTGGCAATACATTTCCCAGACCGCCTGCCACGGCAACGATTTCTGCTCTTCCAGCAGTGCCAGACGCGCAGTGTAATCGCCCGCCGCTTCCAGCTTGCGCAGCTCAGCGGTAGGTTCCAGCAACGCACGCAGCAGGGCTTTTTTCATATTGCGTGTACCAATGACCCACGCGGCAATGCGGTTGATAGAGGCATCGAAGAAGTCAAGGCCGATATGCACCCGGTCAAACAGATCGTGACGCACAATCTCACTGGCAATTGCCTGGGTTTCATCATCCAGCAGCACTACGTGATCGCTGTCCCAGCGAACCGGACGACTGACGTGCAGCAGCAACTGCGGCACATACAGCATGGCGGCGGAAATCTTGTCGGAAATCACTTCAGTCGGGTGGAAGTGCCCGGCGTCCAGGCACAGCGCCGTCTGGCGGCTGGTGGCATACCCCAGGTAAAACTCATTGGAGCCAACCGTGTAGCTCTCCGCGCCAATGCCAAACAATTTGCTCTCAACGGCGTCGATATGGTGCGCAGGGTTTAGCTTCTCGCTGATCACCTCATCCAGTGCTGCCAGCAGACGCTGACGCGGGGCGAGACGGTCAACGGTGATATCTTTCATACCATCCGGGATCCAGATGTTCATCACCGATGGTGTGCCGAGTTGCTCGCCAAAATAGGCCGAAACGCGACGGCTGGCTTTGCAGTGATCAATCCAGAACTGGCGAATGCTGTCGTCGGCATGGGAAAGCGTAAAGCCATCGGCGCTTAGCGGATGCGAAAAACAGGAGGGGTTAAAATCCAGACCGAGCTGATTGGCTTTCGCCCATTCAACCCAGTTTTTGAAGTGCTCTGGTTTGATCTGATCGCGCGAGACTGGCGTGTCTGATTCCAGATAGATGGCATGTAAATTAAGCCGTTTCGGCCCCGGAATCAGCCGCATAGCCTGTTCCAGATCGGTACGTAGCTCACTGGCATTACGCGCTTTGCCCGGATAATTACCAGTAGCTTGAATCCCACCGGTCAGCGAACCTTCCGGGTTTTCAAAACCGGAAACATCATCGCCCTGCCAGCAGTGCATTGAAACGGGTAAACGATCAAGTTGGCGCAGCGCCTCCTCGACATCAATCCCCACCGCCGCGAAACGCTGTTTCGCCAGCTCCCAGGCCTGTTCCAGTTGAGTGGTCATGCGCAAAGCTCCTTTGTCTGTCGTGTAGAGTGAATCTGCGCCACATAGTGGGCAATTTCACTGTCAGGATTAGGGGTAAAGGTGGTCAGATTCGCGGTGGTGCTGACGACCTGACGGAAATTATCCACATTGTTGAGTTCATCCAGCGTCATTAACTGGATGCCGATATTGCCGAGCGTTGAGGCTTCAACAGGCCCGGCGATCACCCGAATACCGCAGGCATCGGCGCATAGCTGGTTGAGCAGCGTGTTCTGGCAGCCGCCGCCGACAATATGCAGTTGCGAGAAATCTTCACCGCGCAGCTGCGCCAGCTCATGCAACACATCGGCATACAGCAGCGCCAGACTGTCGAAAATACAGCGCGCCAGTTCAGCATCACTTTCCGGGATCGGTTGCGCCGTTTCCCGACACGCAGCCTGAATTTCGCTGCACATCGCCTCAGGATTAATAAAGCGATCGTCATTGGGATTGATGATGAAGCGGCAGGCCGGAAGTGCCTGTGTCGCGGCGATAAGCGCCGGGAGATCGTTGATTTGCCGTTCCTGAAGCACTCGCTGAAGCAGCCATAAGCCCATAATATTTTTCAGCACCCGATAGCGACCTTCCGCCCCGCCTTCATTGGTGATGTTGGCTGCCAGCGCCGTGTCATTGGTAAATGGCGTCTGGCTTTCGAAGCCCATCAATGACCAGGTGCCAGAAGAGAGATAAGCGGCGCGTGAACCGTTTAACGGCGAGGCGATAACCGCGCTGGCGGTATCATGGCTGGCAACGGCGACCACCGGAATCTCATTACCCTGCGGGCAAATCCAGTGCCCAATGACATTACCCGGATGCGTCGGGCGACCAAACCAGGCTTTGTTGGCCCCGCTCCACGCCAGTAGCGACTCGTCCCAGTCGTCGCTATTGATATTGACCAGTTGCGTGGTTGTGGCGTTGGTGTACTCCCAGTTCATCTTGCCGGTAAGGCGATAACTAAAATAATCCGGCATTAGCAGAGCGTGAGCAATGTGTGGAATAAGTTCAGGTTGTTGCTCCGTCAGCGCCCGTAACTGATAAAGCGTATTGAAGGGCAGAAACTGGATGCCGCTACGTTGATAAATATCGCGTTTGCCGAGTTGTTGTTGTGCCTGCGCCATTAGGCCATTGGAGCGGCTATCGCGATAAGCAACGGGCAGGCCCACACGCTGACCCTGTTGGTCGAGCAGCACAAAGTCCACGCCCCAGGTATCAATCCCAATGCTATCGATACGAATCCCTTCCTCGCACACCTTGTTTAATCCAAGGCGAATGGCACTTTCCAGGCTATCCACATTCCAGGTGACATAACCGTTCTGGCTATGCAGCCCATTTTTAAAACGATGGATTTCGCGCAGCGTCAGGCTGCGGCATTCACGCTCGTAACGCGCCAGCATCACGCGCCCACTGGATGCGCCGAGATCGACGGCGACACAATTGCGAAAGGTCATAATGTGATCCTGCTGAATTTCATTACGACCAGTCTAAAAAGCGCCTGAATTCGCGACCTTCTCGCTACTGACAGGAAAATGGGCCATTGGCAACCAGGGAAAGATGAACGTGATGATGTTCACAAATTGCTGAATTGTGGTGGTGTGATGCTCACCGCATTTCCTGAAAATTCATGCTGTATCTTGAAAAATCGACGTTTTTTACGTGGTTTCCCGTCGAAAATTTAAGGTAAGAACCTGACCTCGTGATTACTATTTCGCCGTGTTGACGACATCAGGAGGCCAGTATGACCGTATTACATAGTGTGGATTTTTTTCCGTCTGGTAACGCGTCCGTGGCGATAGAACCCCGGCTCCCGCAGGCGGATTTTCCTGAACATCATCATGATTTTCATGAAATTGTGATTGTCGAACATGGCACGGGTATTCATGTGTTTAATGGGCAGCCCTATACCATCACCGGTGGCACGGTCTGTTTCGTACGCGATCATGATCGGCATCTGTATGAACATACCGATAATCTGTGTCTGACCAATGTGCTGTATCGCTCGCCGGATCGATTTCAGTTTCTCGCCGGGCTGAATCAGTTGCTGCCACAAGAGCTGGATGGGCAGTATCCGTCTCACTGGCGCGTTAACCACAGCGTATTGCAGCAGGTGCGACAGCTGGTTGCACAGATGGAACAGCAGGAAGGGGAAAATGATTTACCCTCGACCGCCAGTCGCGAGATCTTGTTTATGCAATTACTGCTCTTGCTGCGTAAAAGCAGTTTGCAGGAGAACCTGGAAAACAGCGCATCACGTCTCAACTTGCTTCTGGCCTGGCTGGAGGACCATTTTGCCGATGAGGTGAATTGGGATGCCGTGGCGGATCAATTTTCTCTTTCACTGCGTACGCTACATCGGCAGCTTAAGCAGCAAACGGGACTGACGCCTCAGCGATACCTGAACCGCCTGCGACTGATGAAAGCCCGACATCTGCTACGCCACAGCGAGGCCAGCGTTACTGACATCGCCTATCGCTGTGGATTCAGCGACAGTAACCACTTTTCGACGCTTTTTCGCCGAGAGTTTAACTGGTCACCGCGTGATATTCGTCAGGGACGGGATGGTTTTCTGCAATAACGCGAATCTTCTCAACGTATTTGTACGCCATATTGCGAATAATCAACTTCGTTCTCTGGCCGAGGTAGCCACGGTGGCGCATCAGTTAAAACTTCTCAAAGATGATTTTTTTGCCAGCGACCAGCAGGCAGTCGCTGTGGCTGACCGTTATCCGCAAGATGTCTTTGCTGAACATACACATGATTTTTGTGAGCTGGTGATTGTCTGGCGCGGTAATGGCCTGCATGTACTCAACGATCGCCCTTATCGCATTACCCGTGGCGATCTCTTTTACATTCATGCTGACGATAAACACTCCTACGCTTCCGTTAACGATCTGGTTTTGCAGAATATTATTTATTGCCCGGAGCGTCTGAAGCTGAATCTTGACTGGCAGGGGGCGATTCCGGGATTTAGCGCCAGCGCAGGGCAACCACACTGGCGCTTAGGTAGCGTGGGGATGGCGCAGGCGCGGCAGGTTATCGGTCAGCTTGAGCATGAAAGTAGTCAGCATGTGCCGTTTGCTAACGAAATGGCTGAGTTGCTGTTCGGGCAGTTGGTGATGTTGCTGAATCGCCATCGTTACACCAGTGATTCGTTGCCGCCAACATCCAGCGAAACGTTGCTGGATAAGCTGATTACCCGGCTGGCGGCTAGCCTGAAAAGTCCCTTTGCGCTGGATAAATTTTGTGATGAGGCATCGTGCAGTGAGCGCGTTTTGCGTCAGCAATTTCGCCAGCAGACTGGAATGACCATCAATCAATATCTGCGACAGGTCAGAGTGTGTCATGCGCAATATCTTCTCCAGCATAGCCGCCTGTTAATCAGTGATATTTCGACCGAATGTGGCTTTGAAGATAGTAACTATTTTTCGGTGGTGTTTACCCGGGAAACCGGGATGACGCCCAGCCAGTGGCGTCATCTCAATTCGCAGAAAGATTAATTCGCCATGCCGATGCCGACGATGTTAGCGGCGACAATAATCACCACACAACCGAGGCTCAACACCGTTACCGGACGGCGTCCTGCATTGTTCCACTCTTTCAGCACCAGCCCGACGATACCGCCGCACAATACATAGAAGCTCATATGCAGCATCCAACTGATGTAGTCATATTGCGCCGGAATGCGGGCGTGGCCCCAGGCATAGAAAAAGAATTGCAGATACCACATCAACCCGCCCAGTGCTGAGAGTAACACATTGTGAGTGATCAGCGGTTTTGCCAGCGAGAAGTCGGCTTTTAGCGACAAATCCTTCACTTTTGCCAGACGAATAAAACAGAAACCGAGGTTGATGATCGCGCCGCCGCCCATGATGATGACATAGCTTGGCAGAGCGACATACAGTGGATCGACGCCTAGTGCGGCAGCGGCTTCATGCATCGGTTTTGCGGCGTTCATCGCAAAGGACATCCCGGCAGAGAAAATGCCGCACATCACCGCCAGCACCAGCCCTTTTTTCAGATTGAACTCTTCGGCTTTAATGCCCATCTTGCGCTCTTTCAACTGCCCGGCTCGAGTTACAATCCCTACGCCAATCAGCGCCACCAGAACGCCGAGCAACGTCATGCGTCCGCCTTCGGTGTTAATCAGCACATCGAAATTGCCGTTGATAATTGGCGTCATCAGCGTACCGACAATCAACGTAATGCCAATGGCGATGCCAATTCCCATCGACATGCCGAGATAACGCATGGTCAGGCCATAGTTGATATTACCGATCCCCCACATAGCGCCGAACAGAAAAACAGGCAGCAGCGTAGAGAGACTAAACGAGCTGTAATACGCCCAGAAATTCGGTAGTAACAGGGCGCTGATGGCCCACGGCAGAATAATCCACGAAACAATCCCACCGACTGACCACATGGTTTCCCATGACCATTTTTTTACTTTTTTGAACGGAGCGTAAAAACAGGCTGCACTGGCCGCGCCGATCAAATGCCAAAATATCCCCATCGTAATCGCGTTACTCATCTTCTTATCCTCATCATTTTTCGTCGCGTCACATCTCCGACGAGATGAGTGTAAAAATCGTGCTGTCGATTAACCTTTCGCCTGTTGCCGCCGTTGTCGATTTACTGGCAATCACGGCATTAAGTGGGTGATTTGCTTCACATCTCGGGCATTTTCCTGCAAAACCATACCCTTACGAAAAGTACGGCATTGATAATCATTTTCAATATCATTTAATTAACTATAATGAACCAACTGCTTACGCGGCATTAACAATCGGCCGCCCGACAATACTGGAGATGAATATGAGCTATACCCTGCCATCCCTGCCGTATGCTTACGATGCCCTGGAACCGCACTTCGATAAGCAGACCATGGAAATCCACCACACCAAACACCATCAGACCTACGTCAACAACGCCAACGCGGCGCTGGAAAGCCTGCCAGAATTTGCCAACCTGCCGGTTGAAGAGCTGATCACCAAACTGGACCAGCTGCCAGCAGACAAGAAAACCGTACTGCGAAACAACGCTGGCGGTCACGCTAACCACAGCCTGTTCTGGAAAGGTCTGAAAAAAGGCACCACCCTGCAGGGTGACCTGAAAGCGGCTATCGAACGTGACTTCGGCTCCGTTGATAACTTCAAAGCAGAATTTGAAAAAGCGGCAGCTTCCCGCTTTGGTTCCGGCTGGGCATGGCTGGTGCTGAAAGGCGATAAACTGGCGGTGGTTTCTACTGCTAACCAGGATTCTCCGCTGATGGGTGAAGCTATTTCTGGCGCTTCCGGCTTCCCGATTCTGGGCCTGGATGTGTGGGAACATGCTTACTACCTGAAATTCCAGAACCGCCGTCCGGACTACATTAAAGAGTTCTGGAACGTGGTGAACTGGGACGAAGCAGCGGCACGTTTTGCGGCGAAAAAATAATCATTTGCCGCCTGCTGCAATGAGGCGTATAGGCCGCATATCAGCTTAAAAAATGAACCATCGCCAACGGCGGTGGTTTTTTTGTGATCAATTTCAAAATAAAAACAATGATCCGATAAAAATAAAACAGTGTTTCAATTGATGTGGTTTTGATCACTTTTATTGATTAAATGAATGTCTATCTTCGTTTCCATCAACACTGATGCTCCATTGAGAAATGACGCATCAGCCCTTAAAAATATGCCGACAGGTGATGGAAATGCAGATAAAACGCTCGATTGAGAAAATCCCGGGGGGGATGATGCTCGTCCCGCTATTCCTTGGCGCACTGTGCCACACCTTCTCGCCGGGGGCGGGGAAATATTTTGGATCATTCACCAACGGGATGATTACCGGTACGGTGCCCATTCTGGCGGTGTGGTTTTTTTGCATGGGGCGTCAATAAAATTAAGCGCGACGGGAACGGTATTGCGTAAATCCGGTACGCTGGTGGTAACAAAAATTGCCGTCGCGTGGGTGGTTGCGGCAATTGCCTCGCGCATTATTCCGGAACATGGTGTTGAAGTTGGATTCTTTGCCGGACTTTCAACGCTGGCGCTGGTGGCGGCGATGGATATGACCAATGGCGGACTTTACGCTTCCATCATGCAGCAGTACGGCACAAAAGAAGAAGCTGGGGCATTTGTGTTGATGTCGTTGGAGTCCGGGCCGCTCATGACGATGATTATTCTGGGCACTGCAGGGATTGCCTCGTTTGAACCGCATGTTTTCGTCGGCGCAGTATTACCGTTCCTGGTGGGCTTTGCCCTGGGGAACCTTGACCCTGAATTACGAGAATTTTTCAGCAAAGCGGTGCAGACGCTGATTCCATTCTTTGCCTTCGCACTGGGCAATACCATTGATTTGACTGTAATTGCCCAGACTGGTTTGCTGGGGATCCTGTTGGGTGTGGCAGTAATTATCGTGACCGGTATTCCGTTGATTATCGCCGATAAATTGATTGGCGGTGGCGATGGCACTGCCGGAATTGCCGCTTCCAGTTCCGCAGGGGCCGCGGTAGCGACACCTGTGCTGATTGCAGAAATGGTGCCTGCGTTTAAACCGATGGCTCCGGCAGCAACTTCGCTGGTAGCGACGGCGGTCATTGTGACTTCGATTCTGGTGCCAATTCTTACCTCTATCTGGTCACGTAAAGTCAAAGCCAGAGCAGCGAAAATCGAAATTTTAGGTACGGTGAAATAAACCTGCTTCCTTAATCCCCACAGCCGGATGAACTAACGTTCGTCCGGTTTGCTATTGAGTTCCTGCCTGGATACTTACCGCGAAAACAGCACGCCTGACATAAAATAAATATGGTCTAATGGGGAAATTTCTCGTGGAGAGGGAACAGATGCGATATCCGGTTGATGTATACACAGGCAAGATTCAGGCTTATCCCGAAGGCAAACCCAGCGCAATTGCCAAAATCCAGGTTGATGGTGAGTTGATGCTGACGGAGCTGGGGCTGGAAGGTGACGAGCAGGCGGAGAAAAAGGTTCACGGCGGACCAGACAGAGCGCTGTGTCATTATCCTCGTGAGCATTATCTCTACTGGGCGCGGGAATTTCCGGAACAGGCGGAGTTGTTTGTTGCGCCTGCGTTTGGCGAAAATCTCTCAACCGACGGTCTCACGGAAAGTAATGTTTATATGGGCGATATTTTCCGCTGGGGAGAGGCATTAATTCAGGTCAGCCAGCCGCGCTCGCCTTGCTATAAACTCAATTACCATTTTGATATCAGCGATATAGCGCAGTTGATGCAAAACACAGGTAAGGTGGGGTGGTTGTATAGCGTGATAGCGCCAGGGAAAGTGTCTGCGGACGCGCCGCTGGAGTTGGTTTCCCGTGTCAGCGATGTGACCGTGCAGGAGGCTGCCGCCATCGCATGGCATATGCCGTTTGATGACGATCAATATCACCGTTTACTCTCCGCCGCCGGGTTATCGAAAAGCTGGACGCGGACGATGCAAAAGCGCCGACTGAGCGGCAAGATCGAAGATTTTTCCCGCCGGTTGTGGGGAAAATAACCCCCGGAGTGTAGGCCTGATAAGACGCTATCAGCGTCGCATCAGGCATCCTGCTCAAATGCCGGATGCGGCGTAAACGCCTTATCCTGCCTACAAATGCGGAGTTTAACTCCGCTTATACAGCGGCAACCAAATCACCAGCCGTAAACCGCCCAGCGGGCTGTCTTCTGCCTTCACCCAGCCACGATGCTGCTGAATGGCGGTTTCAACAATCGCCAGCCCCAATCCTGTACCGCCAGATTCACGATCGCGTGCTTCATCGGTCCGATAGAACGGACGGAAAATCTGTTCGCGATCTTCCGGGCTAACGCCAGGACCATCGTCGTCCACCGTAATGGTGATACCGTCTTTATCTACCGCAAAGCCCACTTCAATCTTCGTATGGGAATAACGCAGAGCATTACGAACAATGTTTTCCAGCGCACTTTCCAGTGCGTTCGGATTGCCGTACAGCGGCCACGGCCCAGGCGGGAAGTTAACCGTCAACGACTTGCCCATCTGCTCGGCTTCGAACGCCGCGTTATCCAGCACTTCACTCCACAACTGGTTGGCTTTGATGGTTTCGCTAACCAGCGCGTTTTTTTGCTGATTACGGGACATCACCAACAGATCGTTGATCATGCTGTCCAGACGTTGCGCTTCGGTTTCAATACGCTCCAGTTCCTTGCTTTCACCACTACGACGGCGCAGTAACGCCGTACCCAGTTGCAGACGCGTCAGCGGGGTGCGCAGCTCGTGAGAGATATCAGAAAGCAGACGCTGCTGAGAGGTCATCATGCGCTCCAGCGCGGTGACCATCTGGTTAAAACTGGCACCTGCGGCAAGGAATTCCTGTGGCCCCGCTTCCAGTTCCGGGTGCTGGCGTAAGTTTCCCTGGGCAACTTCATCGGCAGCGTTTTTCAGCTTACGCGCCGGTTTTGCCAGACTCCAGGCCAACCACAACAGCAGCGGCGTACTGACCAACATGGTGACAATCAGCAGTAATAGCGGGCGGTCAAACAGTAAGTTAATGAAATCGGATTGAGAACTGCTGGCCGGACGAATCAGATAAAGTTGGTAATTATCTTCGCCATCACGCACGGAGAACGGACCGACCAGTTCCACGCGGCCATACTTTTTCTTCTGCGGATGATCGGCGTTATCGGCCTGACCAATAAAGTTACGAATGATCTGCATTTCGCTGCGTTCAGCGCCGATCACGCGGCCTTCGGTGGTCACCAATAACAAACGCTGTCCTGGCGGTGCCCACTTATCAATCGCCCGGAACAGACGCCGCCACCACATTAAATCGTTGGGCGGATCGTTCGCCAGCTCCGCTTCGACATGCTGCTCAATCATCAGCCCCTGACGCTGTTCGCTATCCAGAAGCTCGGTCATCTGGCGTGAATCGAGCTTGGGTAACATCAAAACCAACATCAACACCAGCGCCAGCGTCAGCCAGAAGATGGCGAAGATGCGCGCGGTTAAGCTGCCTATCATGAAGCAGAAACCATCAGATAGCCGCGACCACGCAAGGTTTTAAACCACGGGTGACCATCTTTACGATCCGGCAGTTTACGACGCAGGTTGGAAATGTGCATATCAATAGCGCGGTCGAAAGGCGTCAGGCGTTTGCCCAACACTTCCTGGCTTAAATGTTCACGGGAAACCACCTGACCCAGATGCTGTGCCAGCAAATAGAGCAGGGTAAACTCAGTACCGGTTAACTCCAGCGTTTGCCCGTCGAAGCTGGCTTCCTGACGGCCTGGATTCAGCACTAAGGCATCAACTTCCAGTGTCGGTGAACCGTTGTCGTTGTTTTGCTGTTGCTCGCTCCAGTGCGAACGGCGCAGGATCGCGCGAATACGTGCCACCAGCTCACGATCATTAAACGGTTTCGGGAGATAGTCATCTGCGCCCAGCTCAAGGCCGAGAACGCGATCAAGTTCACTGCCGCGCGCCGTCAACATAATGACAGGCGTCTGGTGTGTCTGGCGAAGTGCTTTTAATGTGTCGATACCATTTTTCTTCGGCATCATTACGTCAAGCAAAAGTAAATCAATGCTGTCGTCCAGAAGATCAAGCGCCTGTTCCCCATCGTGGGCAACAATCACGTTGAAGCCTTCCATCTCGAGCAGCTCCTTTAATAGGGAAGTCAGCTCTCGGTCATCATCAACTAACAGGATTTTATTCATTGTTTAAATACCTCCGAGGCAGAAATTACGTCATCAGACGTCGCTAATCCATGACTTTACGTTGTTTTACACCCCCTGACGCATGTTTGCAGCCTGAATCGTAAACTCTCTATCGTTGAATCGCGACAGAAAGATTTTGGGAGCAAATGATGCGCATAGTTACCGCTGCCGTCATGGCCTCAACGCTGGCAGTCAGTTCATTAAGCCACGCTGCTGAAGTCGGTTCAGGCGATAACTGGCATCCGGGTGAAGAACTTACGCAGCGCAGTACGCAGAGCCATATGTTCGACGGCATAAGTTTAACCGAACATCAGCGTCAGCAGATGCGAGATCTTATGCAACAGGCCCGGCACGAACAGCCTCCTGTTAATGTTAGCGAACTGGAGACAATGCATCGCCTTGTCACCGCAGAAAATTTTGATGAAAACGCTGTGCGCGCACAGGCAGAAAAAATGGCGAATGAGCAAATTGCTCGTCAGGTTGAGATGGCAAAAGTCCGCAACCAAATGTATCGCCTGTTAACGCCGGAGCAGCAAGCGGTTTTAAACGAGAAACATCAACAACGAATGGAGCAGTTGCGTGACGTGACGCAATGGCAAAAAAGTTCATCGTTGAAGCTATTGAGTAGTAGCAACTCACGTTCCCAGTAGTAAACCCTGTTTTCCTTGCCATAGACACCATCCCTGTCTTCCCCCACATGATGTGGGGGTTTTTTTTATCCTCAATTTGCCTGCTGCTTAATGCATTGCAGATGATTTGCTTCCGTTATACTAGCGTCAGTTGATAGCGGGAGTATTTATGAATCAATCTTATGGACGGCTGGTCAGTCGGGCGGCGATTGCTGCGACGGCGATGGCTTCGTTGCTATTGCTGATTAAAATTTTTGCATGGTGGTATACCGGGTCGGTGAGTATTCTCGCCGCGCTGGTGGATTCGCTGGTGGATATCGGCGCGTCGTTGACGAATTTACTGGTGGTGCGATATTCCCTGCAACCTGCCGACGATAATCACTCGTTTGGTCACGGTAAAGCAGAGTCCCTCGCGGCGCTGGCGCAAAGTATGTTTATCTCCGGTTCGGCACTATTCCTGTTTTTGACGGGTATTCAACATCTGATATCTCCAACACCGATGACAGATCCAGGCGTCGGGGTTATCGTGACAATTGTGGCGCTAATTTGTACGATTATCCTTGTCTCGTTTCAGCGTTGGGTGGTGCGCCGGACGCAAAGCCAGGCGGTGCGGGCTGATATGCTACATTACCAGTCTGATGTTATGATGAACGGCGCAATTCTGCTGGCGCTGGGGTTGTCCTGGTACGGCTGGCATCGCGCCGATGCTCTGTTTGCATTGGGAATCGGCATCTATATTTTATATAGCGCGTTACGCATGGGATATGAGGCGGTACAGTCATTACTGGATCGCGCATTGCCTGATGAGGAACGGCAAGAAATTATTGATATCGTGACTTCCTGGCCGGGTGTTAGCGGCGCTCACGATCTTCGCACGCGGCAGTCAGGGCCGACCCGCTTTATTCAGATTCATTTGGAAATGGAAGACTCTCTGCCTTTGGTTCAGGCACATATGGTGGCGGATCAGGTAGAGCAGGCTATTTTACGGCGTTTTCCGGGATCGGATGTAATTATCCATCAGGACCCCTGTTCCGTCGTACCCAGGGAGGGTAAACGGTCTATGCTTTCATAATCAGTATAAAAGAGAGCCAGACCCGCATTTTGTGTATAAAATACCGCCATTTGGCCTGACCTGAATCAATTCAGCAGGAAGTGATTGTTATACTATTTGCACATTCGTTGGATCACTTCGATGTGCAAGAAGACTTCCGGCAACAGATTTTATTTTGCATTCCAAAGTTCAGAGGTAGTCATGATTAAGAAAATCGGTGTGTTGACAAGCGGCGGTGATGCGCCAGGCATGAACGCCGCAATTCGCGGGGTTGTTCGTTCTGCGCTGACAGAAGGTCTGGAAGTAATGGGCATTTATGACGGCTATCTGGGTCTGTATGAAGACCGTATGGTACAGCTAGACCGTTACAGCGTTTCTGACATGATCAACCGTGGCGGTACGTTCCTCGGTTCTGCGCGCTTCCCGGAATTCCGCGACGAGAACATCCGCGCCGTGGCTATCGAAAACCTGAAAAAACGTGGGATCGACGCGCTGGTGGTTATCGGCGGTGACGGTTCCTACATGGGTGCAATGCGTCTGACCGAAATGGGCTTCCCGTGCATCGGTCTGCCGGGCACTATCGACAACGACATCAAAGGCACTGACTACACTATCGGTTTCTTCACTGCGCTGAGCACCGTTGTAGAAGCGATCGACCGTCTGCGTGACACCTCTTCTTCTCACCAGCGTATTTCCGTGGTGGAAGTGATGGGCCGTTATTGTGGCGATCTGACGTTGGCTGCGGCCATTGCCGGTGGCTGTGAATTCGTTGTGGTTCCGGAAGTTGAATTCAGCCGTGAAGACCTGGTAAACGAAATCAAAGCGGGTATCGCGAAAGGTAAAAAACACGCGATCGTGGCGATTACCGAACATATGTGTGATGTTGACGAACTGGCGCATTTCATCGAGAAAGAAACCGGTCGTGAAACCCGCGCAACTGTGCTGGGCCACATCCAGCGCGGTGGTTCTCCGGTGCCTTACGACCGTATTCTGGCTTCCCGTATGGGCGCTTACGCTATCGATCTGCTGCTGGCAGGTTACGGCGGTCGTTGTGTAGGTATCCAGAACGAACAGCTGGTTCACCACGACATCATCGACGCTATCGAAAACATGAAGCGTCCGTTCAAAGGTGACTGGCTGGACTGCGCGAAAAAACTGTATTAATGATTTCGGAAAAAGGCAGATTCCTTTACCCTGAAACCGATGACAGAAGCAAAAATGCCTGATGCGCTTCGCTTATCAGGCCTACATGAATTCTGCAATTTATTGAATTTGCAAACTTTTGTAGGCCGGATAAGGCGTTCGCGCCGCATCCGGCATGGACAAAGCGCACTTTGTCAGCAATATGAGGCGGATTTCTTCCGCCTTTTTAACCCCCAACATATACCCGCAAGTTATAGCCAATCTTTTTTTATTCTTTAATGTTTGGTTAACCTTCTGGCACGCTTTGCTCATCACAACACAACATAAGAGAGTCGGGCGATGAACAAGTGGGGCGTAGGGTTAACATTTTTGCTGGCGGCAACCAACGTTATGGCAAAGGATATTCAGCTTCTTAACGTTTCATATGATCCAACGCGCGAATTGTACGAACAGTACAACAAGGCATTCAGCGCCCACTGGAAACAGCAAACTGGTGATAACGTGGTGATTCGTCAGTCACACGGTGGTTCAGGTAAACAAGCGACGTCGGTAATCAACGGTATTGAAGCTGATGTTGTCACGCTGGCTCTGGCCTATGACGTGGACGCGATTGCGGAACGCGGGCGGATTGATAAAGAGTGGATCAAACGTCTGCCGGATAACTCCGCACCGTACACTTCCACCATTGTTTTCCTGGTGCGTAAGGGCAATCCGAAGCAGATCCATGACTGGAACGATCTGATTAAACCGGGTGTTTCGGTGATCACGCCTAATCCGAAAAGCTCTGGTGGCGCACGCTGGAACTACCTGGCTGCCTGGGGCTACGCGCTGCATCACAACAACAACGATCAGGCAAAAGCACAGGATTTTGTTCGGGCACTGTATAAAAACGTCGAAGTTCTGGATTCTGGCGCGCGCGGCTCCACTAACACCTTTGTCGAGCGCGGGATTGGCGATGTACTGATCGCCTGGGAAAACGAAGCTCTGCTGGCAGCGAATGAACTGGGGAAAGATAAATTCGAAATCGTCACGCCGAGTGAGTCTATCCTCGCAGAGCCAACCGTGTCGGTGGTCGATAAAGTGGTCGAGAAAAAAGGCACCAAAGAGGTGGCGGAAGCCTACCTGAAATATCTCTACTCGCCAGAAGGTCAGGAAATTGCCGCGAAAAACTACTACCGTCCGCGCGACGCTGAAGTAGCGAAAAAGTACGAAAATGCGTTTCCAAAGCTGAAGTTATTCACCATTGATGAAGAGTTCGGCGGCTGGACGAAAGCGCAAAAAGAGCATTTTGCTAACGGCGGTACGTTCGATCAGATCAGCAAACGCTGATTTCCCCAGGATAATTATCAAACCCGGTGGTTTCTCGCGACCGGGTTTTTTATTTGTCACGATTTTGCGTTACCCTTGCATCTCTTTGAGGTACAGGGAAAAAAAGATGAAAAAAGCGGGTCTTCTTTTTTTGGTGATGATAGTTATCGCCGTTGTGGCTGCCGGTATTGGTTACTGGAAATTAACCGGTGAAGAGTCGGATACATTACGTAAGATTGTCCTTGAGGAATGTTTGCCCAATCAGCAGCAAAATCAAAATCCTTCGCCATGTGCGGAAGTCAAACCCAATGCCGGATACGTGGTTTTAAAAGATCTTAATGGTCCACTGCAATATCTGTTGATGCCAACGTATCGTATTAACGGTACTGAAAGTCCTTTGTTGACCGATCCTTCAACGCCGAACTTCTTTTGGTTGGCCTGGCAGGCGCGTGATTTTATGAGCAAAAAATACGGCCAGCCGGTTCCCGATCGCGCGGTTTCTTTGGCGATCAACTCCCGCACCGGGCGTACGCAAAACCATTTTCATATTCATATCTCTTGTATTCGTCCTGATGTGCGCGAACAACTGGATAAAAATCTGGCGAACATCAGCAGCCGCTGGTTGCCACTGCCAGGTGGTTTGCGCGGGCATGAATACCTGGCGCGTCGGGTAACGGAAAGCGAACTGGTACAACGCAGCCCATTTATGATGCTGGCAGAAGAAGTACCTGAGGCGCGGGAACATATGGGAAGCTACGGGCTGGCGATGGTACGGCAGAGTGATAACTCATTTGTATTGCTGGCGACACAACGAAATCTACTGACGCTTAACCGTGCTTCAGCCGAGGAAATTCAGGATCATGAGTGTGAGATTTTGCGTTAAGGCGAGGAGTTAAGGAAAGTAAGTGCCGGATATGAAATCCGGCACCTGTCAGACTTAAGCCTGTTTAGCCGCTTCTGCAGCTTTAACGATCACTGCGAAAGCGTCAGCTTTCAGAGAAGCACCGCCAACCAGCGCGCCGTCGATATCTGGCTGAGCAAACAGTTCTGCAGCGTTAGACGCGTTTACAGAGCCGCCGTACTGAATGATCACTTGTTCAGCGATGTTAGCGTCAACTTTAGCGATGTGGTCACGGATGAATTTGTGAACAGCCTGTGCCTGAGCCGGAGTTGCAGATTTGCCAGTACCGATTGCCCATACAGGTTCGTAAGCGATAACCGCACCTTCGAATGCCGCAGCACCCTGAGTTTTCAGTACCGCGTCGATCTGACGTGCGCAAACTTCTTCAGTTTTGCCCGCTTCGTTTTCAGCTTCGGTTTCACCGATGCACAGAACCGGAGTCAGGCCCTGCTCTTTCAGCACCGCGAATTTTTTCGCAATCAGTTCGTCAGACTCTTTGTGGTAAGTACGACGTTCAGAGTGGCCGATGATGATGTACTGAGCGCCGATGTCTTTCAGCATAGCGGCAGAAGTTTCACCGGTGAATGCGCCGGACAGGTTCAGGTCCACGTTTTGCGCACCCAGCATGATGTGGCTGCCTTCAGCTTCGCGCTTCGCCATATCGATGTACATTTCCGGTGGTGCGATTGCAACCGCACAGCCAGCAACACCTGCCAGCTCTTTACGCAGGTTAGAAACCAGCTCGTGAACCATGTGGCGGCTGCCGTTCAGTTTCCAGTTACCCATCACTAAAGGATGTCGCATTTTAATTCTCCACGCTTATAAGCGAATAAAGGAAGATGGCCGCCCCGCAGGGCAGCAGGTCTGTGAAACAGTATAGAGATTCATCGGCACAAAGGCTTTGCTTTTTGTCATTTATTCAAACCTTCAAGCGATTCAGATAGCGCCAGCTTAATCGGTTCAACAGCGAAGGTCAGCCCCTTTTCGCCGTTGTCCGCGACAACATAACGCAGTGCACCTTCTGTCTCGGTGTAATAACGTTTGTTTTTCCCCGCCGTTAGCAGCGACTGCAGTTTTTTCTGGCTTTGTGTTTTGGTCATTAATGGGGTGAGTGTGCGGATCACTGCTGCCATGTATTCCTGAGCTTTCGCTTTCGCTGCTTTTTGCTCTGGCCCCTGGATGGGTAGCCAGGTCATTTGAATGCTTTTGATTTTTAAGGTACCGCGCTCCAGCGCTGTAGAAGCATACAAGTTCTCGTTAATTTTACTTGCAGCACGAGTGAGATTGGCTTTGTCGGGACTGCTGTCGATGGCACGAAATTCGTTCAGTGGCAGGCTGGGATTCTGGCTGTTAAAGTCTTCTCGAAACTGGCTGATGGAGAGATCGAAAGTAGGGGCTCCAGCCAGCAGATAAGGCGCGGTCGTTGCCGTATCTGGTGTTTGTGCATGCGCCGTTGTTGTAACGGTTAATGCAGAACATAAGAGAAAAAACAGCGTACACCCTGGCTTCATTGACAGTACCTTTTGTTATGACTGGCTCCGATTAAAACGATATCTGTCGCCCTTGTCAAAAGGGTAGAATCCTGGAAAAGACAACCATCAAGGAACTTACATGACCATACAGCAATGGTTATTCTCATTTAAAGGGCGTATTGGACGCCGTGATTTCTGGATTTGGATAGGCCTGTGGTTCGCAGGCATGCTGGTGCTTTTCTCACTGGCGGGTAAAAATTTACTCGATATTCAGACCGCGGCGTTTTGCCTTGTGTGCTTGCTTTGGCCAACAGCGGCAGTAACCGTTAAGCGCTTGCATGATCGCGGGCGTTCCGGCGCATGGGCATTTCTGATGATTGTGGCGTGGATGCTGCTGGCGGGTAACTGGGCGATTTTACCGGGTGTCTGGCAATGGGCGGTGGGGCGTTTTGTCCCGACGTTGATTCTGGTGATGATGCTTATCGATCTTGGAGCGTTCATTGGCACACAAGGCGAAAATAAATATGGTAAAGATACCCAGGATGTGAAGTATAAAGCCGACAATAAATCAAGTAATTAACCTTTAATATATCTCTTACTGCTATTTTTTTCCGGGATTGTTATTTCCACGATGCAAATGACAATGCCCGGAAAATCCTTCTGAACTCTTCACCTTAAGCAATATCAAAAAAAATGGTAATCCATAAGATCATTACTTGTTTGTTCTTCCCTTAACGGCGCATTATTCTTAAGTCGTAATCGACAGAGAGGCGAATATACAGAGGTGCCCTATGAAAGATGTCGTAGATAAATGCAGTACTAAAGGATGTGCGATTGATATCGGTACGGTGATTGATAACGACAACTGTACCAGTAAGTTTTCGCGCTTTTTTGCCACCCGCGAAGAAGCAGAGTCCTTTATGACCAAACTGAAAGAGCTTGCCGCCGCTGCATCCTCTGCAGATGAAGGGGCCAGCGTGGCCTATAAGATTAAGGATCTGGAGGGGCAAGTTGAGCTTGATGCGGCCTTCACTTTCTCATGCCAGGCCGAGATGATTATTTTTGAGTTATCACTGCGTTCGTTAGCTTGATGGAGTTGCTTTAGAAGGAGTTAAACATGGCTTATAAACACATTGGCGTGGCAATTTCCGGGAATGAAGAAGATGCCTTACTGGTGAATAAAGCCCTGGAGCTCGCCAGACATAATGACGCTCACCTGACGTTAATTCATATTGATGATGGCTTGAGCGAGTTGTATCCGGGTATCTACTTCCCTGCAACAGAAGATATTCTTCAATTGTTGAAGAATAAGTCGGATAACAAGCTGTATAAACTGACGAAAAATATTCAATGGCCGAAGACAAAACTGCGTATTGAACGCGGAGAAATGCCGGAAACACTGCTGGAAATTATGCAAAAAGAGCAGTGCGACCTCCTTGTCTGTGGTCATCACCACTCATTTATCAACCGTTTGATGCCGGCATATCGCGGGATGATCAATAAGATGAGTGCGGATTTGCTCATCGTACCGTTTATCGATAAGTAACCGCTTACCAGTAATGCTCCGCTGTCATATGGCCCGGTCGGCGACGTAAATGTTTCGTCATCTGCCGGGTCTCTTTCAGCAACTGTTGTGTATCGCGCACCATCTGTGGATTGCCGCACAGCATCACATGGCTGGTTTCTTTATTCATCGGCAGGCCAATCGCGCTTTCCAGTTCCCCGCTTTCAATTAACGCCGGTATCCGCCCGGTGAGCGACCCCGCTGCCGTTTCCCGACTGACCACCGTCTGAATGCGCAGTTTGCCTTCGTAGCGTTTTTCCAGTTCTTGCATCAGTGGCAAATAGCTTAAGTCGGCGGCATAACGTGCGGCGTGAACCAGGACCAGATTTTTGAAGCGATCTAAATCTTTGCCTAGTTGCAGAATCGATAAATAAGGGCCAATCGCTGTACCGGTTGCCAGCATCCATAGCGTTTCGCAATCTGGTACTTCATCGAGCACAAAGAATCCTGCCGCTTCGCTAACCACCTGCACTTCATCGCCTGGTTTCAGTGCCGCCAGTCGTGGGCTTAATTTGCCATCGGGGACGGTGACCAGGTAAAACTCCAGATCGGGATTATCGGGCGAGTTTACATAGGAGTAGGCGCGCTGGACGCGTTCGCCGTCGATTTCAAGGCCAAGCTTGGTAAATTGCCCGGCGGTAAACGGAAGCACGGGGGCGTGAACGGTGAGACTAAACAGGGCGTCGGTCCAGTTCTGCACTTTAGTGACTTTGCCTGTTACCCAATCAGCCATGTTTTTCTCCTGTTTTGATTGACTTGCCTTATCTTCGTTCTCCGAACAAAAAAATTCCAGTCCCGAAGGACTGGAAGGCTCAATCGATCAAATCAATCAGAGGATGTGCACCTGCATTTCCGGGTCTTTGCGATCCAGATAGTGGATGGACTGAATGCGGCGAATGGTGCGTGACTTGCCGCGGATCAGCAGCGTTTCGGTAGTCGCGATATTGCCTTTGCGGCTAATGCCTTCCAGCAGATCGCCTTTGGTAATACCGGTGGCAGAGAAGATGACGTTATCGCTGCGCGCCATATCGCCCAGGCGCAATACTTTACCGGCTTCGATGCCCATCGCTTTGCAGCGTGCCAGCTCCTGCTCGCCAATGCGACGATTCTCTTCGTTGTCGCCTTTGACGTCATGACGCGCCAGCAGACGACCGTTCATGTCGCCATCTAATGCGCGGATCACCGCCGCAGAAACTACGCCTTCCGGCGCGCCACCAATACCGTACAGCACGTCAACTTCGCTGTCTGGCATACAGGTGAGAATTGAGGCCGCAACGTCGCCGTCCGGAATAGCAAATACGCGTACGCCGAGTTGCTGCATTTCAGCGATAACGGCATCGTGGCGTGGTTTAGCCAGAATCGTTACCGTCAGTTCGCTCAACGGTTTGCCGAGCGCCGCCGCTACATTGCGCAGGTTATCCGCCAGCGGCAGGTTCAGATCAACGGTGCCTTTGGCTCCCGGCCCGACAATCAGCTTCTCCATATACATATCCGGCGCATTGAGGAAGCAGCCTTTATCGCCTACTGCCAGCACCGCCAGCGCGTTAGCCTGGCCCATCGCCGTCATGCGCGTGCCTTCAATCGGATCAACAGCAATATCTACCGCGTCGCCGCGACCAGTACCGACTTTTTCACCAATGTAGAGCATCGGTGCTTCGTCGATTTCACCTTCACCAATGACGATGGTGCCGTCAATGTTGACCTGGTTGAGCATAATACGCATGGCGTTTACCGCCGCGCCGTCCGCGGTGTTTTTATCGCCGCGTCCTAACCATTTGTAGCCAGCCAGCGCCGCTGATTCGGTGACGCGGGAAAATTCGATGGCAAGTTCTCGTCTCATAGCAAACTCTAAGCAGTAAGGAATGGCGCGAAGTGTAGCACAGGGGATGGGAGGGATTATTGATGTGTGCGGGGTTGCCCCCGCACGTTTCGGGACTACCGGATGCGGCATAAACGCTTCATTCGGCATTTACATTATTCGTCGTGTTCTTCCCACGCCATCGCGCGTTTAACCGCTTTTTTCCAGCCTGCGTAACGGTAATTACGCTCAGTGGTTTCGATGCCTGGACGGAACTCGCGCTCAATCACCGCTTTCTCTTGCAGCTCGTCGAGGTTCTGCCAGAAACCGACCGCCAGACCAGCAAGATAGGCCGCACCCAATGCAGTCACTTCGCGAACTTCCGGGCGCTCAACGCGGGTGCCGAGAATATCGGACTGGAACTGCATCAGGAAATTGTTTGCTACTGCGCCACCATCCACGCGCAGGGCGTGCAGACGGATACCAGAGTCGGCCTGCATCGCTTCCAGCACGTCACGCGTCTGATAAGCAATAGACTCCAGCGTCGCGCGTATAATGTGGTTAGCGTTCACCCCACGAGTCAGACCGAAAATCGCCCCGCGCGCATACGGGTCCCAGTACGGCGCACCCAGCCCGGTAAATGCCGGAACCACATACACACCATTGGTGTTTTGCACTTTGGTGGCGAAATATTCGGAATCGTAGGCGTCGTTAATCAACTTCATCTCATCGCGCAGCCACTGAATGGATGCGCCTGCCATAAACACCGCACCTTCCAACGCATAGTTCACTTCGCCAGTCGGGCCGCAGGCGATGGTGGTCAGCAGGCCGTTTTCTGATTTCACCGCTTTCTCGCCAGTGTTCATCAGCATAAAGCAGCCAGTGCCATAGGTGTTCTTCGCCATCCCTTCTTTCACGCACAACTGACCAAACAGCGCGGCCTGCTGGTCACCGGCGATCCCGGAGATTGGAATACGCGTGCCGCCTTTGCCGCCAATGTTAGTCTGACCGTATACTTCGGAAGAACGACGCACTTCTGGCAGCATCTCGCGCGGAATATCCAGCACTTCCAGCATTTTGTCGTCCCAGTCCAGGGTATGGATGTTGAACAACATGGTACGAGAGGCGTTGGTGTAATCGGTCACATGGACACGGCCCTGAGTCATTTTCCAGATAAGCCACGTATCAACCGTACCAAACAGCAATTCACCACGACGTGCACGCTCGCGAGAGCCTTCCACATGGTCGAGGATCCACTTCACTTTGGTGCCAGAAAAGTACGGGTCAATCACCAGACCGGTATTGCTGCGGATATAATCTTCTAAACCGTCACGTTTTAAATGCTCGCAGATTTCTGCGGTACGACGGCACTGCCAGACAATGGCGTTATAGATAGGCTTGCCGGTTTCTTTTTCCCAGACAATAGTGGTTTCACGCTGGTTCGTAATACCGATAGCTGCAATTTGATCGGAACTGATATCGGCTTTCGCCAGCACTTCTACCAGCGTGGAGCTTTGGGTGGCCCAGATTTCCATTGGGTCGTGTTCTACCCAACCTGGTTTTGGGTAGATTTGCTCAAATTCGCGCTGCGACACGCTAATGATATTGGCATCGTGATCCATTACGACCGCGCGGGAGCTGGTGGTGCCCTGGTCGAGCGCAACGATATATTTTTTTTCAGTCATGTTTAATTGTCCCGTAGTCATATTACAGCGAAGCTTTTTGTTCTGAAGGAGTTGTGGTTTCCTTTTCTTCCACAACACAGATATCGCAAGGCAAATGGCGACCAATCAGTTTGCGGTAGGCAAATGCACCTACAATCGCGCCAACGATAGGGCCGAAAAGCGGCACCAGGAAGTAAGGAATGTCTCTGCCGCCGGTAAAGGCGACATTGCCCCAGCCCGCCAGCCAGGCAAAGACTTTCGGACCGAAGTCACGCGCTGGGTTCATGGCAAAACCTGTCAATGGGCCCATAGATGCGCCAATGACCGCAATCAGTAGACCAATCAGCAAGGGAGCCAAAGGGCCGCGTGGTACACCGTTGCCATCGTCCGTTAACGCCAGGATCAGCCCCATCAGAATAGCGGTAATCACCATCTCAACTGCGAAAGCCTGCACAAAATTGATATGAGGATTAGGGTAAGTAGAGAAAGTGCCAGCCAGATCAACACTTTCAACGCTGCCGCGAACAATGTGATGAGTCTGCTCGAAGTCGAAAAATAAATTGTAGTAAAGCCCGTAAACTAAAGCCGCAGCACAGAAAGCGCCGGCAACTTGTGAAACGATAAAAGGAATAACTTTGCGCTTGTCGAAACAGGCAAACAGCCACAATGCAATGGTAACAGCGGGATTAAGATGCGCGCCGGAAACCCCTGCGGTCAGGTAGATGGCCATTGCCACCCCCAGTCCCCAAATGACACTGATTTCCCACTGACCAAAAGACGCACCAGCGACTTTTAGTGCTGCAACGCAACCCACACCGAAGAAAATCAACAACCCGGTACCGAGGAATTCAGCAATGCACTGGCCTTTCAAGGTTGATGTTTGACTCATAATCGGATCCTGAAGAGTTAATGTTTGTTGTATGCGTGAAAGTCACGGACCTCCACGATGCTTGTAGGCATGCTGTAAACTTATCGTTAACGAGCAAAAACGAGAAATATCGAACTTAAAATGTGTGTGCTTCGTCATAAAATGAGCGTTATCGCGCCATTTATTCCATCTGATTGTACATGATGCATGTTTGTTAGATCATTCGCGCAACAAATTTATTAACATTTTCGATTGATGTGGATTATGTCACCAGGAGAAGGATGAAAAGTGTGGCAAACCGTAATCTGCAAGGCGTGCCGCTGGACAGCGATGGCGCGGCTTCATACAATCGGAGCTAACTAAAGTGCGCTCGTATTTATTAAGGCGTCACCGGTAATCGGGACGAGGATTTTTATCCATCAACGCCTTGCAATTCAGGAGAGGTATGACAA
Source organism: Escherichia sp. S10b (assembly GCF_028421345.1). NCBI lineage: Bacteria > Pseudomonadati > Pseudomonadota > Gammaproteobacteria > Enterobacterales > Enterobacteriaceae > Escherichia > Escherichia sp. S10b. Next base: position 8,946 of record NZ_JAHZSO010000045.1, on the reverse strand, counting down.
TGTCATTAGAAGTGTTTGAGAAACTGGAAGCAAAAGTACAGCAGGCGATTGATACCATCACTCTGTTGCAGATGGAAATCGAAGAGCTGAAAGAAAAAAACAACTCACTGTCGCAGGAAGTTCAAAATGCCCAGCATCAGCGCGAAGAGCTGGAGCGTGAGAACAACCATCTGAAAGAACAGCAGAACGGCTGGCAGGAACGTCTGCAGGCCCTGCTGGGTCGCATGGAAGAGGTCTGATTACGCTTCATCTTCCGCGTAATTTCTTTACTGTGTAGGCCAACAGGTAACGCAGAAAAAAGGCACCTTGCGGTGCCTTTTCTATCATTCAATATCCAGCGGATCTTCAGAAAGAATAATCCCGGTATTGTCGGCATAAAGATGGTCGCCGGAGAAGAAGGTGACACCGCCAAAATTGACGCGGACATCGCTTTCGCCAATGCCTTCGCCAGCGGCACCAACCGGAATTGCCGCCATCGCCTGGATGCCGATATCCAACTCTTCCAGGTCATCTACCTGACGCACCGCGCCGTAAATGACCAGACCTTCCCATTCATTTTGTACTGCCAGACGCGCCAGTTCAGCATCGACCAGTGCGCGACGAACAGAACCACCGCCATCGACGACAAGAACACGACCACGGCCATTCTGTTCGAGCAGATCGTACAGCAACCCGTTGTCCTCGAAACATTTTACCGTGATTATTTGTCCGCCAAACGACGCCCGTCCGCCAAAGTTGGAGAACAGCGGTTCCACGACGTTAACATCTTCTTGATAGATGTCACAAAGCTCGGAAGTATCGTATTTCATAGGCTTAACATTCAGTTGCTGCGAGAATTTTCAGTATATCGCGCTATGTAGGCTGTTGGCAAAATCATCAATTGTTAATTGATATTTGTCAGTTATGCTGCCCACTGGCTTAGGAATATCCCTAAAACAAACAGCAGGTTAGTCAGTAACGCTCCCTTGACAGTACGTTCCAGCATTGGTCGCATCGCCACCGGGTCCATTTCCCGCATCACATAACGGGCTTGCTTCACCAGTAATGGTGCCGCCAGCAGGAACAGCCAGCCCCACAGGCTATGCAGCGAAAAGAGATTAAACAGCGCCAGACACACCAGCGAGCCCATCAGCAGGCAGGCATGATAACGACGCGCGTTCACTTCACCTAAGCGCACCACCAGCGTGTTTTTGCCATTTTCGCGGTCGCTATTGATATCACGCAGGTTATTAATATTCAGTACTGCCGTTGCCAGCAGGCCGCATGCGGTCGCCGGAAGGATCAGTGCCGGAATCAATGTATGAGCCTGTAAATACCAGCTCCCCATGACACTCAACCAGCCAAAGAAAACCAGTACGGAAATATCACCCAGACCGATATAACCATAAGGACGATTGCCCACGGTGTAGGTGATAGCGGCAATGATCGACAACCCGCCAAGAATCAGGAAACCGACAAAATCGGCCAGCGTATGGCATGCCACTGCAACCAGTGCCAGCCCGGAGAGACAGATGAGCACGACGGTAATAATGAGCGCCCGTTTCATCTCTTGCTGGGTAATGACCCCTTTTTGCATGCCGCGTAGCGGCCCAATGCGGTCAGGTTTATCGCTGCCTTTTACCGCATCGCCGTAATCATTGGCGAGGTTAGAAAGGATCTGTAATAGCCCGGCGGTAATCAGTGCCAGCAGGGCGACCAGCGGATCGAAGTGACCTTGCCACCATGCCAGCGCTGTCCCGACGATAATTGCAGCAAAGGCGAGGGGGAGGGTTTTAGGTCGTAAACTTTCCAGCCACGCCTGAGTTCGGCTAATTTGTTGTTCAGTCATAATACGCGCCAATAAAAATGGGGCCTTTCAGCCCCATCAAACAATGATGAAAATGATTGAACGCGATTATAGGATAAAACGGCTCAGATCTTCATCTGCCACCAACGCATCCAGATGTTTGCTCACATAATCTGCGTCAATGATGATAGTTTGACCGCTTAAATCGCTGGCGTCGTAGGAAATCTCTTCCATTAAACGCTCCAGAACAGTGTGTAAACGACGAGCACCGATGTTTTCGGTAGATTCGTTCACCTGCCATGCCGCTTCCGCGATGCGCTTAATACCGGAGTCGGTAAACTCGATATTTACGCCTTCAGTCGCCATCAGTGCTTTGTACTGCACGGTGATAGAGGCATTCGGCTCGGTCAGAATACGCTCGAAGTCGCTGGTGGTCAGCGCCTGCAGTTCAACGCGGATTGGCAGACGACCTTGCAGTTCCGGGATCAGGTCAGACGGTTTCGCAATCTGGAACGCGCCAGAAGCGATAAACAGAATGTGGTCAGTTTTGACCATCCCGTGTTTGGTGGAAACGGTGCAACCTTCTACCAGCGGCAGCAGGTCACGCTGAACGCCTTCACGAGAAACATCCGGACCGGAAGACTCGCCGCGCTTACAGATTTTGTCGATTTCGTCGATAAACACGATCCCGTGCTGCTCAACAGCGTCGATAGCGTCTTGCTTCAGCTCTTCCGGGTTCACCAGTTTCGCCGCTTCTTCTTCAATCAGCAGCTTCATGGCGTCTTTGATTTTCAGCTTACGCGCTTTTTGCTTCTGGCCGCCCAGGTTCTGGAACATGGACTGCAGCTGGCTGGTCATCTCTTCCATGCCTGGAGGAGCCATAATTTCAACGCCCATCGGTGCTGCGGCAAGATCGATCTCGATTTCTTTGTCATCAAGCTGGCCTTCACGCAGTTTTTTGCGGAATGCCTGACGAGCAGCGGACGGTTCCTGCTGCTGTTCGGTCTGTCCCCAGTTGTTTTTAGCAGGTGGGATCAGCACGTCGAGAATACGTTCTTCTGCCAGTTCTTCAGCGCGATAACGGTTTTTCTCGATAGCCTGGACGCGTACCATTTTCACGGCGGCATCGGTCAGATCGCGAATAATAGAATCCACTTCCTTACCGACGTAGCCCACTTCGGTGAATTTGGTCGCTTCAACTTTGATGAACGGCGCATTCGCCAGCTTAGCCAGACGACGGGCGATTTCAGTTTTACCGACACCGGTCGGGCCGATCATCAGGATATTTTTCGGGGTCACTTCATGGCGCAGCTCTTCGTTGAGCTGCATGCGACGCCAGCGGTTACGCAGAGCAATCGCCACAGAACGCTTGGCGTTGTCCTGGCCGATGATGTGCTTATCCAGTTCGCTGACGATTTCGCGTGGGGTCATTTCAGACATGGGAGATCCTTACGCTTTGTAGCTTAATTCTTCGATGGTGTGGAAATGGTTGGTATAGATGCAAATGTCGCCTGCAATATCCAACGCCTTTTCAGCAATTTCACGAGCACTCAGTTCAGTATTTTCTAACAGTGCACGCGCCGCAGCCTGGGCGTAAGGGCCGCCGGAGCCGATAGCAATAAGATCGTTTTCTGGCTGCACCACGTCACCGTTACCGGTGATGATAAGCGATGCAGTTTCATCCGCGACTGCCAGCAGTGCTTCAAGTTTGCGCAGCATGCGATCGGTACGCCAGTCTTTCGCCAGCTCAACGGCGGCTTTGACCAGATGGCCCTGATGCATTTCCAGTTTACGTTCAAACAGTTCGAACAGCGTAAAAGCATCCGCAGTACCGCCCGCAAAGCCCGCGATGACTTTGTCGTTGTACAGACGGCGGACCTTTTTCACGTTGCCTTTCATTACGGTATTGCCCAACGTGGCCTGACCATCACCAGCGATGACCACATGGCCGTTACGGCGTACGCTTACTATAGTTGTCACGAGCTGACCCCTTGGTTACGAATACAGAGTACAAACCCCGTACAAAAGTACGGGGCATAATGCAATTATAGATGGGGGGGATTTTGAGGGTTTCAACCCCCGGCGGCGAGCCGAATGCAGTTTGTATGACCCGCCATCTTCAACCGATTGAGGGTGCTGTCTGCGTTCTCTTTGCCTTTCACCGGGCCAATGACCACACGATTCCAGCCATTGTTGGTGGTGATTTTCGAGTCAAATCCTTCGAACGCCAGCTGAGCACGTACCGTCTCTGCCTGTTCCGCGCCTCTGAACGAACCGCACTGCACCATCCAGCGGCGTTCGTCTTTTTTCTCCGCCGTCGGTTTTGGCGCGTCAGCGGCACGAGCAACCGGCGCAGCTTGCTGCGGCTTCGACTGCGCGGTCGTGTGCGCAGGGGTTTGCAGCAGATCCTGGTACGGCTGCTGAGTAGAAGCCGGTTTAGACTGGCGCGGTTGCGCCTGTACCGGCGCGGCTTGCGACGTACGCGTCTGCTGCTGCCAGCTTTGTTCAGTCGTACGCGACTGCTGAGCCAGGCGTTGCTGCTCCGCTAATTGCTGCGCCTGACGCTGGCGTTGTAGCGTTTGCTGACGCTGTTCCGGCGTCTGTTCATTCCACGGAACTTCAACCAGCTGCGTTGGCTGCTGGCGCATATCAGCCTGCATTTGTTCAAGAAGCTGACGTTGTTCTGGTGTCAGTTGCTCCGGCGTTTTCACTTCACCACCGGCAGAAGGTTCTGTGGGCGCACGCACACCCGGCTGGCGACTTTCCAGCTCTTTAATGTAGCGCCAGCGTTCTTCTGGTTTTGGTGGTAGTCCGTTACCGGTCACTTTCTGGCTTTGCAGCGTCTCGGACTCTTCTTTCTTGTGATGCGTAATGAAGTACAGACCACCGATAAAGGTCACAAGAACGGCGGCAGCAATAGCGACCATAGCGGGAGAAACCGCAGGCAGATTTCGTTGCTTTTTCCGTGAGGTGCTCTTTTTTCGCCGCGAAGGTGCCGGTTGGCTGCGGCGTACATAATCTCGTTGTGCCACTATCGTTTCGCTGTATTTATTCGTTCGTCAGCCCGCCATGTTACTTAAGCGGCGGGCCTTTGACCAGTCACGGCAGTCTTAAAGGTTTACTTTAAGGTAACGCGCGTGTTGATCCCCGGATGATAAGTTCGCAGTCCATTAAACGAGAGCCACTGCCAACGTGTTGCCCCTGCATTTGATCAAGCAATAACAGCATAGCTTCCCGACCGATTTCGTAACGCGGCTGCGCGATGGTTGTCAGCGGCGGATCACAAAATTGCGTCAGGTCGATGTTATCAAAACCGATTATGGAAAGGTCTTCCGGGACTTTCAGCCCCTGGCGTTTTGCCTGAGAAAGTGCGCCGAGCGCCATCACATCGCTATGGCAGAAGACAGCAGTAGGCGGTTGTGGAAGATCAAGCAGCTGCTGCATCGCTTTGCTTCCGGCTTCGAAGGTGAAGTCGCCACGGGCGATGTATTGCGGATCAACCATAATGCCGCAGCGATGCAGCGCCTGAACATAGCCTTGCAGGCGGTAGTGACACAGTGGCATCTCTTCGGGACCGGCTATACAGCCAATCCGTTTATGCCCTTGCTCATATAAATAATTTACTGCATCAAATGCGGCGGTCAGATTGTCGATATGAACGGTAGGCAGCTCCAGTTCCGGTGCAAATTCGTTCGCCATCACCATCGGCGGCAGATTACGCTGTTCCTCAATGCTGGCATCAAACGGCAGCCTTGAGCCCAGCAGCAACATGCCATCAATTTGCTTGGTGATGATCAAATCGATAAAGGTTTTTTCCTGCTGATTTTGATGCGCACAGTCGCCAATCAGCACCAGATATCCGTGATTTGCCGCCGTAACTTCGATACCGCGAATAATTTCGCTAAAGAAGGGATCGCAGATATCCGGGACAATCACCAGAATGGTGCGGGATTCATTACGCTTGACGTTGCGCCCCATAGGTTGCGGTAAATAACCCACTTCCCGGGCCGCTTTTTCAACCCGATTACGGGTGGCCTGGGAGACTTTATCGGGATTCATTAATGCTCGGGAGACAGTCGCTGTAGAGACTTTTGCCTTGAGGGCAACGTCTTTCATGGTCGCGGCAGTTTCCTGCTTCTTCGCTTTCACACTCACTCCTCGCCTGGCACGTCAGGCGTACTACATCCATGTTTACTTCACATCGGCAACATTTTTAGCAGATAGCGCGTGAAAACGGTTACAGAATTTTCATGAAAAGTGTGATGAATATTGAATTTTTCGATCCGCCTCGCATCGTAAGCGGTTTAACCCTCAATCGGATCAACATCCAGTACCCATTTCACCTTGCGGGAATCCGGTATTGTATTGATGAGCGCCAGCGTACCACTAATGATGTGTTGCAAGCGCACGCGGGAAGGGTGCTGCAACAATATCTGCCAGCGCCAGCGACCGCCACGTTTAGGTGCCAGTGCCGGAACCGGACCGAGAACCCACAGTTTGTCGTCTGCCAGCGGGCTGGAGAGGATCAGATTACGCAGTTGTTGCAGGAACAGCGGCGCATGCTGATTGTTATGATCTTCCGCACGCACAATCACATGGCTGGTCCACGGCGGCAGCTGCATCATGCGTCGCTCAGCCAGCGCCTGTTCGGCAAAAGCGTCGTAGCCTTTATAGAGCAACGTTTGCAATAGCGGGTGTTCCGGATGATGCGTTTGCAGCACCACTTCGCCCTGTTTACCCGCACGCCCGGCACGGCCTGCTACCTGGGTGTATAGCTGGGCAAAACGCTCTGCCGAGCGAAAATCGGCAGAAAACAGCGCGCCGTCCACATCCAGTAACGCTACCAGCGTCACATCCGGAAAGTGGTGACCTTTCGCCAGCATTTGCGTGCCAATCAAGATCCTCGCGCCGCCGCGATGCACTTCCGCCAGTTGTTGTTCCAGCGCTCCTTTGCGGCTGGTGGTATCGCGGTCGATACGAGAAATGGGCACACCAGGGAACAGCGGCGCGAGCGTTTGCTCAAGCTGTTCGGTGCCCAGACCCACCGGCACCAGATGGGTAGAGCCGCAGGACGGACACTGGCGCGGTACTGGACGCTGACTGTCACAGTGGTGACAGCGCAAATGCTGTTGCGCCTGATGCAGCGTGTAGTAGTGATCGCAACGTGGGCATTCGGCTATCCAGCCGCAGTCGTGGCACAGCAGCGCAGGCGCAAAACCCCGACGATTAAGAAAGAGGATAACCTGATTATTGGCCTGTAAATGCTGGCGCATACGGGTGATTAACGCCGGAGCCAGACCTGCCTGCACCTTCTGACCTTTTAAATCCAGCACGTGTTGAATTGCCGGACGCGCATTCCCCGCCCGGCGCGTCAGGCGCAGCAGGCGGTATTTTTTCTGCTGGACGTTGCACAACGTTTCCAGCGCGGGCGTTGCGGAGCCAAGAATAATCGGGATTTGCTCGCTATGCGCACGATACACCGCCAGGTCGCGGGCATGATAGCGCCAGCCTTCCTGCTGCTTGTAGGAGCTGTCGTGCTCTTCATCAATGACAATCACGCCGAGATTTTTAAACGGCGTAAACAGCGCGGAGCGGGTGCCGATCACAATCGCCGCCTCGCCATTTTTCGCTTTCAACCACGCCGAAAGCCGCTCGCTATCGTTCAGGCCGGAATGCAGAACTTCCACGGGGGCATTAAAACGTTCACGAAAACGGGCGATAGTTTGCGGTGTCAGGCCGATTTCCGGCACCATCACCAGCGCCTGTTTGCCCTGAGCGAGCACGTTTTCCAGTACACTGAGATAAACCTCCGTTTTACCGGAACCGGTAACGCCCGCCAGCAGCCAGGCAGAAAAAGTATCTGCCGCGCTATGAATTGCGCCAACGGCGGTGGCTTGTTCGGTATTCAATCGCAACCGCTCACCAGAAACGGCATAGTTCGTTCGCCAGTCGCTAAACTCTGGTGTTTCACTTGCTAAATCACACAGACCTTTTTTGCGTAGCGCCTGCAACGCGGCATCATTAAATTCGAGCGTGGCGACCTGGTCGCGCCAGATTTTGCCTTGCCGTAACGCCGCCAGCGCCTGTTGTTGCTTGGGGGAGCGTTTCAGGCTGTTCAGATCCACCGCCTGGCCTTGTTCAGTGGCAAACCAGTACCACATCGGCGCGTTCGTCGCAGGCCGCCCCTGGCGCAGTAAAATCGGCAAGGCATGAAACAGCACATCGCCAATCGGATGATGATAGTAATCTGCCGCCCAGAGCAGTAACCGCCAGACGGAGTGAGTAAATACCGGCTCAACGTCCAGCACTTCCACTACCGCTTTCAGCTCGTTAAGCGGCAGCTCACTGACATCGCTAACTGACACCACAACCCCGATGCGCTCCTGCTGTTTGCCAAACGGCACGCGCACGCGACACCCGGCTTTAACCGTCATGCCTTCTGGCAGCAGATAGTCAAAGGTACGAGGAAGCGGAACGGGCAAGGCAACGTGGGCAACGGGCATAGCATCATCCTGACTTGAAATTCGGTGGGTTAGTATACACATTGCCGTAGAAGAGTGCGGATCAGTTTGCATACGCTGGTTAATTTCTGTATGATTTCGCGCCTTCGTACGAAATGATCGTATTGAAGCTATACTTTTAACATCGCGTGGTGTCTGGCGTTAGGGCTGGAAGAGCGACGCGGCCTTAAACCGAGGTTTTCCCATGAAAAAAGATATTCACCCGAAATACGAAGAAATTACTGCTAGCTGCTCTTGCGGTAACGTAATGAAAATCCGCTCCACCGTTGGTCATGACCTGAACCTCGACGTGTGCAGCAAGTGCCACCCGTTCTTCACTGGCAAACAGCGTGATGTTGCTACCGGTGGCCGTGTTGACCGCTTCAACAAGCGTTTCAACATCCCGGGCAGCAAATAAGACCGGATTTCCGAAAAAAGCGCCGCACGGCGCTTTTTTTGTGCCTGTAATTTGCCTTTTATAAATTCTGAAAAATTCCGGGGTGTTAACTCATTATCATTTCCTGTTGTTGACTGGCGCTAGGCTTCTGGTTCTTATTTATTTCAAAAGGATTTTACGATGAGCGGAAAACCGGCAGCGCGTCAGGGCGACATGACGCAGTATGGCGGTAGCATTGTTCAGGGTTCAGCCGGGGTGCGCAT
>NZ_JAHZSO010000044.1:0-6162 GCF_028421345.1 Escherichia sp. S10b | reverse complement strand
GACTGTAGGTCACCGGGCAAACGTTGCGGAATGGCGTCAGAGACGTCATTTTGCGGCGTTTGCCCTATCCTGCATCGCAGTGAACTACCTCCACACATAAATTGTGCTTCAGCGTCCATCGAAATGCAAAAAATGAAAGGCTATCGTGGCTGTGATCTGGTGCGTCTGCGACCGGAGACAACGGATTCGCGGCTAACTTGGGCGGAAATAAATTCGCTACGCGAATGGCCTGGCAGGGGGCGCGAGCGCTGTTTTACGGAATATACAAAAAAAGCACCTCCCGTAAACGGGAGGGCTTCGGCGATTCAGGAACGGGAATTTTATTCTGCCTCTGGTGTGTCGCCTTCCATGCCCTGCCGGGCATCATGGAGCCAGCGGCGGAGGTTACTCATTCTTTCCCGGTTTGCCCGGCTGGGACTTTTTCCCCTGTTACCGCTTAGTATACTCCAGACTCTTAACCCGGCCTCGTTAGTCCAGTGCAATACAATTTCCCCTTTGCTGTTAAATCCCAGCGAAAACCGGACAGCTCCCCGCCTCTGTTCTGCACTGATAAAATCTAAAAACTCCTGTTTTTTCATAGCACCTCCTGTTTTTCTATCAGTGCTTTTGTTTCTTTCTTTTCCAGGGCTTTTCTGAGTAATGCCATGTACTCAGGAAAAGCAGAGAATGGCATCAAGGGAAAAACCGGACGCCCACCCTTTTCAACAGTCTGTATTGCTGATAACATGCGTTCCGACATTTTATATTCCTCGCGAGGGAATTGAGTGTCACGGTATCAGGTTGCCTCCACAACCTGATACCACCCCTAATTGATTAACTCCGCAGTTCTCTTATCGCTTCATTTTTGGCTTCCTCCAGTTCTTTAAGGGTATATGCGAAATTCTTCCAGTTAATTACTTCGTTTATAACCTCAGATTTACTTAAACCACACTCATTAAACCAAAAGTTAATATTTTTCTTGAGGGAATTTTTCGCCGTCAGTTCCTCGGACAACAATTCACTAACAGACGTGATAACATAACCACGACCGCGATTTTTATCTTCGAAAGAATGAACGGCAAGGAAGAGAGTTTCTGAATGGACAAAAGCAGAGCAGGTGATTTTTTCTTTCTTAGTGTTTAAAGCCTGGAAAGTGATAACATACGTGTTCATTTTAGTCTCCCGCCCGTTTGGGCTACTGGATCATGGTAAGGAACTATTCCCGACCTACAAATAAATTATACCATCATATGATGGTAATGCAATTTATTTAGTCACTTTATCCTGATTTTTTTCTCTCTTAACGAGCTGGTAATCTGGATGTTCATCAGCCAGGAGCAAAAGTAATTCATACGTACCAGCGGCTAAACCACGAGACGTTTTACCGGATGTTTCTTTGGCTTGCCAGGCTGATAACGTAAAACCAAACCGTTCAGCGGCTTCCTGCTGCGTAAAGCCAGCTTTAATACGTGCTTGTTTCACCTCTTCAGGTGTTGGCTTAAAACTCATGATTTTGTACCTTCACAATAGTATCTGTATAGAATTTCAATAAAATTGGATCATCAATTTCATCTTTAACGTTCGAGAATTCTTCGTAATAAAATGATTTTTGGAAAACAATCTTTTTAGTTGTTTTTTTATCCGCTTCTTTAGAGCGTACCTTCATCAGTTTTTCAAGTTCAATAAACAAACGTGTTGCATCTTCAGACACAACAATCCTGTATGTTACATTACCTTTGTTTTTCCTGTCGCTCAGGACTTCATTCATTTTTTGCCTCATAGCTGTTTAATAAACCCCGCTACCTTTATGAGCTGATCTACACTCAGGCCACGAATTACCATTTCATATCCGTCGCCCCGTTCTGATACGTTACCATCTAACCCATTCTCAACTTTAAACCCGGTCAATGTCCCATGCCAGCTTTCAAGATGCACTAAACGAGATAGCATTCCTTTCAGGATCAGTTTTTTCTCGCGTTTTTGCTGTAACTGTTGTTCATACTCTCGCGCCATATCTACATTATCTAAAGCATCCGACAGGATTTTCTTTTCAATATCGGCGGCGATTTCTACAGGGTTACGCTCTGGCGATACTGTGCAAGTATGGTAAGGACTTCTCCAGCTGCGACTATCTACGCTTCCAATGATAACTAACCTTCCTTTCTCCATTCGAATATGTATAGAGTAATTTTTAAAATCAGGTGAGGTTAGCTTAATCCTGTACTGGCAATCATCGAGCAGATTTACACGCCAGCCGTTCCCCAGGATTCGACAAACGATTTCAAACACCGGTTTATACCGTTCAAAGAAATTTTTCTGTTCTTTCATCGATTCAGCCTTTTGAACTCAATAAAAAAGCCGTAAATCGAATTACGGCAGTTTTAAGACTATTCATCAAAGTGTCCATCATCACTTGCAGCTTCCTGGGCTTCGCATTCCTGCTGATATGCTTCTTCCTTCGCAAAAAGATGCGCCCATCCTTCTGCGTTTAAGCCACGGTGCAAGACTGAACCATTTTCATTGCATTCTTTGGCTGTAACTTCGATCTCATCCGGGCAAATGTAGGCTCCGTAACTTTCAAAAATGTTTATCAGCTCCGCTTCCGTTATGGTCTTGTTTTTCATCAACGTGTCTCCGAATCAATCTTTGCCATGTTCTAGGGGGCTTTCGCCCCCATTCCGGTTATGCGCTTGCTTCTACACGTGTCCAGCCTGACGCCTTACGTTTACCCGCTGTACCATACATTTCACGAATTTCTTCAATGCTGTGTTCTTTACGGTTCCAGCGGCTTTTGTGTTCTTCAGGACGGTAAAACCATTGTTTTTTCTTAGATGCCCACTTACAGCCCATTTCCTTTAAAATGTCTTTGTGTTCTTTAGTTTCTCCGCTAATCCAGACCCAATTACCAATAACTTCATAGACAATCCCTGTAAGGCCGGAAAGCGTATTCAGAACTTTTTCCAGATCTTCACCGTAGTTGTAACGTGCGTTTTCATCAGTGCTTTGAAACTGATTGATTTTATCAATGTTAGCCATGAGAAAATCAAACGCAGCATTTACTGCTTTCATCAGCTCGGCACCCAATGGATTGCGGTCTGGATGATATTTTAAAGCCGCTTTTTTGTATGCCGCCTTGATGTCCTTTTCAGTCAGATCACCGGATAAACCAAAAACGTTTAATGCTTCCTGAATATTCATTTTTCGCTCCCGCCCGTGTGGGCTTCTGGAATCTGGCAGGGAACCATTCCCAACCAACAAATTCATTATACCATCAAATGATGGTTATGGAATCATTTTTAATGCTTTACATTGTAAAGATTACATAAAGATGTATATTGCTTTACCGCGCATGAAGGGATTTCCGAAAGAGGCGCGAACTGTAGTTACATAATGCGCTGTCGTAACATCGCGCCGGAGACGTTCGCCAGGACTGGCGAACCAACAAGCCCGAATGAGAGCGATAACCCCCCTCACCCCTGCCAGGCCAATTTCTGACTATCAGACGATGTTTAGCCTGTCGCAGTTAGCGCGTGAGCTTGCGAACGGTACGCCGGGTCAGTGTGAAACACTGGCGCGGGGCGCTGTATCTGCGCGTTATGAGATGCGTTAGCAGCGAATTACGGGGCGGGTTGCTGAAACCGATTGATGCCTGACAGCAAAAAATGAATCCGGGCGCCAGCTGCTGCACGAAAATTGCCAGCAAAAAACACTTGGCCATCCTCGCCGGTCGTGAAATTTTGCTGGCATAAGAAATAATCCCCCCGGTATGAGGGGCTTGTCTGAAAGGTTAGTGGTTGGGCTTACTGAGAGTGAACTGTAACCCGGCTACTGCTGCAAGCTGTGCAAGTGTTGTGATGGTCGGGTTTCCGTTCGGGGATAATGCGCGGTAGATACTCTGACGAGCAAGGCCGGATTTTTTGGCCGCCTCTGTTATACCCCCTGATTAGGGATCAGGTTAAAAACGAGCTGTATGACGTTCTAAGCGCATTTTACCCGCTCCGTTGAACCATGACCGGGTTAAAGCGGTTAAAACGCCTCTGAGGGCTTTTGAGAGCATTTAAGAATTGGATCGGAAAAGGATCCCGTCTGGATCTTTTAGAGAGATTACACCGCTCGCCGCAGCCGAACGACAGGGCGAAGCCCGCGAGTGAGCGAGGAAGCGGAATTTCCACGGGGTTTCAATAGAGCACTTACGCGCTAAGGTTAATATTTGCTCAATTTTTGGTGGTGCAGTGCTCAGGGAGGCCAGACGGATCTATCCTCTGGATTTATGCTGAGTTATCCACAGACGCTGTGCATTAAAAGCCTTATATTTTCTTCTTGATCTTAAAAACTTAAAAACTTAGCTCGCTTCAATTACCTGAAAATTATGGAAAAAAATTGCTAAAGGTGAGAGGATTTTTCACGTAAGGTGAGAGGATTTTTCACGTAAGGTGAGAAGATTTTTAAGTTAAGGTAGTTAGATTTTTCACTAAAGATGAGAGGATTTTTCACGTAAGGTGAGAAGATTTTTAACGGTTTCCACAGTTTGACTGAACATCAAGTGAAACATGCGGTTGTTGCTATCTTTAGATATGAAGATCCTCAGATCTTCATATCTAAAGGTGAGAGGTTTTTTAATTAAAGGTTGTATTGTTGTCTTGAATTACAACCTTTGTGGGGTTATGATTTGCCTACATAGGAAAGGTTATATGAGGCTTATCGTGAAGACAGTAACGGGATTAACGAAAGTTAGACATAGAAATGAAGTTGGGGTAACTCTTGCATCCCTTTCCCTTTCAGCAAAAAGAGTGCTTTTTCTGGCTCTTTGCCAGATTGATACAAAGGAAATGTTAGATGATGATATTTTGGAGGTTGATGCTGACTTTTTTTCAAAAGCTACTTCTTTAGATAAATATGCCTCTTATGCAGCTCTGAAAGAGGGAGCTAAAGTTCTTTCTTCAACTACGTTAGTTTTAAACAGAGATGATTTAAAAAATTTGGCTGATGAACTTGGGATACTATCATCTAAGAATAAAATACCTGATCGCTTGGATTTAAACTTAACAGAATTCTGTGCCTATTACGATCATCTTGCAACTGTACGGATAAAATTCACAAATACAGCTAAGCGATATTTTTCTAAGTTGATTGGTTCTGAAAATAGATATACCACTCAGGTATTGAAATCAGTTGTGTTGTTGAACAGTGTAAACTCAACAAACCTTTATCAAGTCATTAGGAAATATTACAGTCAGAATAGTTCAAAAAAATCTTTTGATATATCCGTGGATGATTTAAAAGAGGAAATGGGACTTTATACTATTGAGGAAGGGGAGAAGAAATATAAGTATCCTAAATACTCATTTTTTGTTCGTGATGTTATCAATAAAAGCATTAATGAGATAATTGAGAAAACGGAAATAAATCAGTTATCTTTCTCTGTTGTTGGGAAAAAAGGGAGAATGGCTCACATGCTTAGATTTGAGTTTAGTATAAATGAAAAATCCTCATCCTTTTCGGAAGATGATATGGCATTTTTAGAGGAGTTTGACAAAGTCGTTCCACCAAAAAAGAATAAGTGAGGCAAAACATGGCTAAAATATATGAGTTTCCGCAGGGAGCCGAACGAAGTAAGCTGAAAAAAGAAATCATCCGGGAACGTAAAAAACGATTGCGAGAAACGAACGGTAACCCGGTTATCCGGCACGCTAAATGGTTCTGGTTTTATCTACGTCTTGCTACGGCTGGCGCACTGCATTTAGTCTCTGTTATTTCTCTGGCAGTCCTGGGGGCTTTCAGTAAAGCTATTTTCTGGATTGGTGGAATGCTCTGTGTTGTTACATGGTTCCACCTTGAGCGCCAGTTCTGGACGCCGCAAAATTTCACGATTCCAGTAATCGTAACGCTGTGGGGATTGAGTTTGTTTGCCACTCCCCTGATGGAGCTGCTTAACAAAAAAATGCCGTGGTATCGTCTTCTGGTTCCTGATGCAAAGCACACTAGCACTGAGGCAACCAATGATGATCAGCCGTGAAGCAACAATGTTATCCAGTCGGCTTGCAGTGCTTCTTTCAGCCTTTTATCATCGGTTAATCATAGCGCACGAGGCGAGTTCTTTTCACTGCGATGCAGGATAGGGCAAACGCCGCAAAATGACGTCTCTGACGCCATTCCGCAACGTTTGCCCGGTGACCTACAGTC
>NZ_JAHZSO010000043.1:0-789 GCF_028421345.1 Escherichia sp. S10b | reverse complement strand
GGATCCCTGCTTCGTTCAGGCTGTCGCCTGAATCATTTCGGTGGGTTCCTGCTTCAACGAGCGGCCTGACTGCACCATCTCTCCACAGGCAAGAACGGCGTGCCCCGCCGCTAAAATGTTACGAGCGCCGTTTACATCGGCGTTCGCTGTATATCCACATACCTGGCATCTGAATTTACTTTGTGACAGGCGATTTTCTTTCGCTGTATGACCACAGCACGCGCAACGCTGGCTTGTGTACGCTGGCGGAACAGCAAGCACCTGACCGCCACGCCAGAGCTGCTTGTACTCAAGCTGGCGGCGCATTTCATACCAGCCCTGATCCAGTATCGAACGGTTTAAACCTGATTTTGCCCGGACATTGCGCCCCGGCTGGCTGACCGTACCCGCTGCTGACTTTGACATGTTGCTGACCTTCAAATCCTCAATGACTATCATTGCGTGGTTTTTGCTGACGGTCGTTGTGACTTTATGAAGGTAGTCCCTGCGGATATTTGCGATACGGGAATGCAGTCGCTGTATTTTGCGTTTCTGCTTCTGCCAGTTGTTGCTGAATTTGACCCTGCGGCTTAACTGTCGCTGAAGTCTCGCCAGCGTCTTCTGGTTTTTCTGAAAACTGTTTACAGGCTCAAAGACTGTGCCATCTGACAGCGTGGCGAGTTTAGCCACGCCAGCATCCAGCCCGACCATTGATGCTGAAGGGTGAACCGGAGTGGATACTTCACTTTCTGTCTGAATACTGATGTACCACTTACCGCAGGACTGGCTGACAGTGACATTTTTCACAAC
>NZ_JAHZSO010000042.1:0-1213 GCF_028421345.1 Escherichia sp. S10b | reverse complement strand
TGATCTTACCCAGCAATAGTGGACACGCGGCTAAGTGAGTAAACTCTCAGTCAGAGGTGACTCACATGACAAAAACAGTATCAACCAGTAAAAAACCCCGTAAACAGCATTCGCCTGAATTTCGCAGTGAAGCCCTGAAGCTTGCTGAACGCATCGGTGTTACTGCCGCAGCCCGTGAACTCAGCCTGTATGAATCACAGCTCTACAACTGGCGCAGTAAACAGCAAAATCAGCAGACGTCTTCTGAACGTGAACTGGAGATGTCTACCGAGATTGCACGTCTCAAACGCCAGCTGGCAGAACGGGATGAAGAGCTGGCTATCCTCCAAAAGGCCGCGACATACTTCGCGAAGCGCCTGAAATGAAGTATGTCTTTATTGAAAAACATCAGGCTGAGTTCAGCATCAAAGCAATGTGCCGCGTGCTCCGGGTGGCCCGCAGCGGCTGGTATACGTGGTGTCAGCGGCGGACAAGGATAAGCACGCGTCAGCAGTTCCGCCAACACTGCGACAGCGTTGTCCTCGCGGCTTTTACCCGGTCAAAACAGCGTTACGGTGCCCCACGCCTGACGGATGAACTGCGTGCTCAGGGTTACCCCTTTAACGTAAAAACCGTGGCGGCAAGCCTGCGCCGTCAGGGACTGAGGGCAAAGGCCTCCCGGAAGTTCAGCCCGGTCAGCTACCGCGCACACGGCCTGCCTGTGTCAGAAAATCTGTTGGAGCAGGATTTTTACGCCAGTGGCCCGAACCAGAAGTGGGCAGGAGACATCACGTACTTACGTACAGATGAAGGCTGGCTGTATCTGGCAGTGGTCATTGACCTGTGGTCACGTGCCGTTATTGGCTGGTCAATGTCGCCACGCATGACGGCGCAACTGGCCTGCGATGCCCTGCAGATGGCGCTGTGGCGGCGTAAGAGGCCCCGGAACGTTATCGTTCACACGGACCGTGGAGGCCAGTACTGTTCAGCAGATTATCAGGCGCAACTGAAGCGGCATAATCTGCGTGGAAGTATGAGCGCAAAAGGTTGCTGCTACGATAATGCCTGCGTGGAAAGCTTCTTTCATTCGCTGAAAGTGGAATGTATCCATGGAGAACACTTTATCAGCCGGGAAATAATGCGGGCAACGGTGTTTAATTATATCGAATGTGATTACAATCGGTGGCGGCGGCACAGTTGGTGTGGCGGCCTCAGTCCGGAACAATTTGAAAAC
>NZ_JAHZSO010000041.1:0-917 GCF_028421345.1 Escherichia sp. S10b | reverse complement strand
AGGGACAGCTGATAGAAACAGAAGCCACTGGAGCACCTCAAAAACACCATCATACACTAAATCAGTAAGTTGGCAGCATCACCTAATTTTAACGGCTAACAATTAATGAGGCTCCGGGTTCGCCCAACGTTTGACATGAGGGGCGGCCAAGGGCGCCAGCCCTTGGACGTCCCCCTCGATGGAAGGGTTAGGCATCACTGCGTGTTCGCTCGAATGCCTGGCGTGTTTGAACCATGTACACGGCTGGACCATATGGGGTGGTTACGGTACCTTGCCTCTCAAACCCCGCTTTCTCGTAGCATCGGATCGCTCGCAAGTTGCTCGGCGACGGGTCCGTTTGGATCTTGGTGACCTCGGGATCATTGAACAGCAACTCAACCAGAGCTCGAACCAGCTTGGTTCCCAAGCCTTTGCCCAGTTGTGATGCATTCGCCAGTAACTGGTCTATTCCGCGTACTCCTGGATCGGTTTCTTCTTCCCACCGTCCGTCCCCGCTTCCAAGAGCAACGTACGACTGGGCATACCCAATCGGCTCTCCATTCAGCATTGCAATGTATGGAGTGACGGACTCTTGCGCTAAAACGCTTGGCAAGTACTGTTCCTGTACGTCAGCAAGTGTCGGGCGTGCTTCTTCTCCGCCCCACCACTCGACGATATGAGATCGATTTAGCCACTCATAGAGCATCGCAAGGTCATGCTCAGTCATGAGGCGCAGTGTGACGGAATCGTTGCTGTTGGTCACGATGCTGTACTTTGTGATGCCTAACTTTGTTTTTGCGTTGCTCATGATGTCTAACTCCCAATTTGTGTAGGGCTTATTATGCACGCTTAAAGGCACTGTTGCAAAGTTAGCGATGAGGCAGCCTTTTGTCTTATTCAAAGGCCTTACATTTCAAAAACTCTGCTTACCAGGCGCA
>NZ_JAHZSO010000006.1:0-20034 GCF_028421345.1 Escherichia sp. S10b | reverse complement strand
GATACGGCATGCGGACTGCAGGCAGAGAAAACTGGCCGATTTTCTCTGCACTGGAGGGATAATACAAGGCCTGATAAGACGCGGTAGCGTCGCATCAGGCATCTGTTGCCGGATGCGGCGTAAACGCCTTATCCGTCCTACGAATTACTTATAAATTACCGCAGTACCGCTTAATTTATTGTTGTTGGTGGCGGAAGT
Source organism: Escherichia sp. S10b (assembly GCF_028421345.1). Classification (NCBI taxonomy): domain Bacteria; kingdom Pseudomonadati; phylum Pseudomonadota; class Gammaproteobacteria; order Enterobacterales; family Enterobacteriaceae; genus Escherichia; species Escherichia sp. S10b. The sequence continues at coordinate 19,836 of NZ_JAHZSO010000006.1, read as the reverse complement.
GATGCTGTATCCACTGGCACCGGCTGCCGCGGCTTTCTCAGCCAGTTTCGCTTCCAGGGCATCGAGGGTGGATGCGCCATCGGCAGAAACCACGCCGATTTTATTCATGTTCTGTGCCTGGGATGCCGTTACCGGTTCCGCGGCAAACACGCCAAATGACAGAGTTGAAAGAGCCATAGCAGCAACAACAGTATTGATAGTTTTCATAATTAATCTCTCGCAGGTGATTTTTGTATAAGTGACGTTGTTTCGTCGATGTGATGAGTATCACGTTTTTTTACGAGAGATAAAATCGAAGAGAATTGACCGCCTTGTTCAAATAAATTGATTGATATCTAACATACTGATAAACCATTTATTTGTTGTACTTATGGACTTGTTTTATGCCGCGTGGCAGTCACAGCAGCGTTAAAGGCACGGAATGCCACGCAAAATACAAATTATACTCGCTATGCATCTCGCCAGTTGTAGTTAACGTAACTGGCTGTCTTTCGAACCTCTGCGATTATATCCTGTATACGCTGGTTTTTGTAAATCTTTCTCCTGCTGACAATGAATGCATAAGCGCACGCCAGGAATGGCTTCCCGACGGGCTTGCGGGATGGGGGCACCGCACTCTTCACATTCATCCAGGCTTTCGCCACGCGGAATTTCACCCCGAGCGCGGGCAATCGCATCTTCAATTGTACTGTTGATCTGTTCGTTGACGGCGTCATCGTTAGCCCAACCGGATGCCATATCGTCCTCCCCATATCAATGCTTGTACAGTTAAGTGTAGCTAATCCAGGGACGAACTTGGGCAGTTCAAGCATCAGATCTCCGACCATTCCCGCAGCAGATTATGATAAAGATTAAGCAGCGACAGGATCTCTTCACTTTCGCCGTAGCGGCTTTTCAGCGACTGAATATTGTTGTCCAGTTCAAACAGCATGGCGCGCTTTTTATCATCACGGATCATCGACTGGATCCACATAAATGATGCCACTCGTACGCCGCGGGTTACGGGTGTCACGCAATGCAGGCTGCTGGAGGGATACAACACGAGATCGCCTGCCGGGAGTTTTACCCGATGTTGTCCGAAGGTGTCATTAACGACCAGTTCGCCGCCGTCGTAGCTTTGTGGATCGCTTAAAAACAGCGTGGCAGAAAGGTCAGTACGCATCCAGCCGTTTTGTGGATGGCTGCGTACTGCGCCATCCACATGGAAACCATAGGTTTCATTGTTCTGATAGCGATTAAACAGCGGCGTGGAAAGGGTACGCGGCAAGGCCGCGGCAAAGAATAAAGCATGTTGGTTAACCGCGTTCAGCACCTCATTTTGCAGGGCGGCGTATAACGTGCTGCGGGTGTCGACCTGTTGATTGTTCTTAACTTGCGCACCTTGTGCGCCGGTGGTGACGCGTCCATCCACCCATTCGGCTTGTTCCAGTTGTTCGCGAAACCGGGCGACGTCCTGTGGCGATAACACGCCGGGAATGTGGTACATCATACAAGTTCTCCAAAAAGTGGGGCCTGCGCCCCACATCTGAATCAGAAATGCATATTGGCTGTGAGCAAGAAGGTTCTTGGCTCGCCCGGGTGATAACGGTAGCCGCTCTTGTTGATTGAGGCGACGTAATCGGTATCAAACAGGTTGTAAACGTTTAGCTGGAAGTCGAGATTGCGATTAACCCGATACCCCAGTTTGGCATCGGCGACCCAGTAACCTTCGGTAAACGCTGGCGTTCCCACCGCGCCGTCTGAACCTTTATGCATACTGCCGATATAGCGTGCGCCCGCGCCAACAGAGATATCATCTGTTGCCTGATACTGGCTCCATAAGGTGAAGGCGTGCTCCGGGGTATACGGCAGCGATGAGGAACCATCCTGGGCAACATCTTTGCCGTTTTTGATGGTTGCTTTTTGCTGGGTATAGCCGCCAATCACCTGCCACGCGGGCGTGATATTCCCGGCCACGGATATCTCATAGCCTTCGACACGTTTCTTACCGTATTGCGAGTAAGTTCCGTCATCATTTTGCTCAACTTCATTTTCGATATCAGTACGGAACAGCGCGGCGGTGAGCAACAGGCGTTTATCCAGAACCTGCCATTTGGTGCCAATCTCGCTGGTGTTGGCTTTTTGCGGTTTAAAATCGGTGCGGTTGGCACTGTTACCGCTGCCAGACTGCGCAAGGGCGAAGTTGTTGCCGCCCGGAGGCTGCTGGGAAACGGCATAGTTAATATAGACATTACCGTTTTCCGTCAGGTGATACAGCGCCCCGGCTTTCCAGTTCACCAGATTGCCCGACTTGGCGGTGTCGACGGTGGTGACCGGAGAACCTTTTGCCACACCAGCTGGGCAGGTGATGGCACCGCGTCCGCTGCCGCCGCAGGCGGTGGCACTGTCATATTCAGTATGATAATTATCCAGACGGATCCCGCCGTTCAGCTCAAAATCACGGGTGATTTGCAGCGTATCGAAGGCGTAAATTGCGAAGGTATCCGTCTGACCATTGGCGTTTGCGCCGTTGCGCGTCAGGCCGCCGGGATGAATGCTGCTGTCAGGATGATAAATATTTACCGCGGGTAACGTCACCGGATTAACGCCGTAGTTAGTCTGCGTTTCACGGGTAAATTCCACGCCGGTACTGACATCATGACCGATAGAACCGGTATAGAACGTCGAGGTCAGGTTGGTCTGGTTGGTGAGAATTTTATTACTCACATCTTTGGTATTCGCCGTGCGTGACCAGGTCCAGCTATTCACATCGCTGGTGGGCTGAGTAATATTCGACGCCCCGCCCATAATCGCCGTCATCAGGTAATCCTGCTTTACGCGCGACCAACGGGTAGTATTGCGAATGGTGGTGTTATCGTTGATGTCGTGCTCAAAACGCATGGTGGCGGTGTCGGTGGTCGAATCGTCGTAATCGGAATCCGTGCCGTAAAAGTTATGAGTATCAACTTTTCCGGAATGATTCAGAGCCGCTGTTCCCGCAGATGGGGCAGAATAACCCGGCAAACCGATGGTCGGAATGCCGCCGTCTGGCGTGTTGTGCTGGGTGACATGCAGATAATTAAGATACAAACGATTCGCTGTACCAAGGCCAAAAGCGATAGAAGGGGCGACGCCGTAACGCTCATTTTTGACTTTGTCGCGTCTGGCATCGTGCGTTTTTTCGCCCATCACATTCAGGCGCACCGCAGTGGTATCACCAATGACCTGATTGACGTCCAGCGTGCCGCGGCGGAACCAGGCGCTGCCAATACTGGCGGAGGCGTCAATGCCGGAATCATTGCGCGGCTGCTTGCTGATCATATTGATCGAGCCCGTCGGCGCGCTGCGCCCGTAGTCGGTGCCGGAAGGCCCTTTAATCACTTCGACCTGCTCAGTATTGAAGGTGTCGCGCGAGACGCTGCCGATATCGCGAATGCCATCAATATAAATACTGTTAGAGGTATCAGCACCGCGCATATAAATGGCGTCGCCAGTGGTGGAGTTACCGTTCTCACCCGCAAAAAACGCACCCACGCCGGGGACGTTTTTGAGCGCGTCGGTAAGGTTGGTTGCGCCCTGATCTTTAATCACTTGTTCAGAAATCACCGTCATCGTGCGGGTAGTATCCGCTACCGGACGCGAGAATTTCGGATCGGCAGATTGTTGTGGCGCATAAAGCGAAGGCGTTGATGCTTCGACAACCAGCGTGTCATCCGCGTTAGTTTGCCCTTCGGCGGCGAGTGCCTGAGCCACAGGCGTGATGCCAATACAAAGACCGGCAAAGAACGTGAGCGAATGAAATTGTCTGGCAGGGAAATTGCGATTGTTTTCCATTTTGCAGGTGACTTTTTTTATATGTTGAAATTTTCACTGCCACGAGAAAGCCTCTCTGCGGATGCGATGCCACTGTTAATCTCGTGATAGTGTTCGTGCAAGTGATAATAATTTTGATAAGCATTATCACTTGGCGCGATTTTCTATCACCCATTGCGCGAAAAAGAAATACATTTATTTACATTGCGTTCATATTTGATGTTTTTTGATTACAAAACAGGCGAAAACTGCATCCAGAGGCGAATGCAGTTACGTTGGTGGGGTTATTTGTAGATGGTTGCAGTACCGAACATCTGGTCATTTCCGCCTGCGGAATTAATGACATAACCTTTCGCGCCTTGCTCGCGCGCTTTTTCTGCCAGTTTATCCTCCAGATCGCTTAGGTTTGATGCGCCAGTTGCCGAAACGGTACCGGCGGGCCGTAGCTGACCGCTGTCCAGGTTACTCATCGGTTGCGCGGCATAAGCCGTGAGAGAGATTCCGCTCAGGACGGTGGCAATCAGTAGTGTGAGGCACTTTTTCATAATGACATCCTCATAAATACAACGGGTAGTGCCTGATAAGTGTAGGTCGCCTGGGCGATGAAAATGACGCAAAAAATTGACAGAGATGTGCTTATTTTTTGAACGATATATTTTTACAAAATAAGACAAATCAATGACATGCATAATGCTGATTTTTATGATGAATTGCCATAAACCATAGCCATGTTAAGGTTTTGGGGAATGATAAACGCAGCCAGATATTTACCCTGTCGCGTTATGCGGGTATCTTACGCCGCTGCTTAAAGGAGAATGCTATGTCCGCCCAGAAACCGGGGTTGCATCCGCGCAACCGTCATCACAGCCGCTACGATCTCGCCACGCTTTGTCAGGTCAATCCTGAACTCAGGCAATTCCTCACGCTTACACCCGCCGGGGAGCAAAGCGTAGACTTTGCCAATCCGCTGGCGGTGAAGGCGCTCAATAAGGCGTTGCTGGCCCATTTTTACGCCGTAGCGAACTGGGATATCCCCGACGGTTTTCTCTGCCCACCAGTACCGGGCCGGGCGGATTATATTCATCACCTTGCCGATTTACTGGCTGAAGCAAGCGGAACAATTCCAGCGAATGCCAGCATTCTGGATATCGGCGTTGGTGCGAACTGTATTTATCCGCTGATTGGCGTACATGAATATGGCTGGCGTTTTACCGGTAGTGAAACCAGCAGCCAGGCGTTAAGCAGTGCGCAGGCGATTATCAGTGCTAATCCGGGGCTTAACCGCGCCATTCGTCTGCGTCGGCAAAAAGAGAGTGGGGCAATTTTTAACGGCATCATCCATAAAAACGAGCAATACGACGCGACCTTGTGTAACCCGCCATTCCACGATTCCGCCGCTGCAGCGCGGGCAGGTAGTGAGCGTAAACGCCGTAACCTGGGGCTGAACAAAGACGATGCACTGAACTTTGGCGGCCAGCAACAGGAGTTGTGGTGTGAAGGTGGTGAAGTCGCCTTTATCAAAAAGATGATTGAAGAGAGCAAAGGCTTCGCGAAGCAGGTGATGTGGTTTACCTCGCTGGTTTCTCGTGGTGAAAACTTACCGCCGTTGTATCGTGCTCTGACGGACGTGGGCGCGGTGAAGGTGGTTAAAAAAGAGATGGCCCAGGGGCAAAAGCAGAGTCGCTTTATTGCCTGGACCTTTATGAACGACGAGCAGCGCCGCCGTTTTGTTAATCGCCAACGTTAAAGCGTTGGCTCCCCCGGCGGCAGCGGTTCAGCCGGGGCCGCGCCCGGAGCAGGCAGCACCTGATAAGTCTGCACTGGCGCGCGAACACCTGCCAGGTCGAAATGCTTTTTCACCTGGCTGTCGAGGGCAAAGCGGACCGTCCACTGTTTGAGTGGCAGCGTGGTGAACGAAACACGCAGTGTAAACGCGGTATTGCTTAAGCCGACAATCCCGGCAAAGTTTGGTTCACCAATAACCAGCCCGCGAATTTCTTCGTTTTCCATCAATTCCGCTACCGCATCTTTCAGTGCCTGATTGGCTTTATCAGCATCTTCATGGCGATCAACATCGTAGTTTGCCACCACCGAACCAATGCCGCGGACGAAGTTAGCAAAGGTGGTTATCGAAGACCAAGGAATGATGTGATACGCCCCGGTATCCTGACGCACGCCCACGGAGCGAATCGACATCCGTTCCACAGTGCCGGTCAACGGCCCGATAGTAACCAAATCTCCAGTGTTCATGCCGTTTTCAAACTGAATAAATACCCCGGTGATAATATCTTTCACCAGCGTTTGCGAACCAAACGAGATAGCCAGACCTAATGCCCCGGCACCTGCCAGCAATGGCGCGATATTGACGCCGATTTCCGACAACACAATCATGATGGTGATGGTACTGATAATCACCGCCAGCGCGTTACGGAACAGCGTCAGCAGGGTACGCGTACGGGCGCTGGGTAGCGGGCGGCCATGAATATCCGAAGCCAGCCGGTTTTCGATCAAACTGGCGAGCACTGTCCAGCCAACCGCCGAGAAGAAAAGAATGAGTGCGATGCGGATCAGGATATCTACGGTTTTCTGCCCCGCGCCGTTTTGCAGCCAGTTCCAGAAATCGAACAATCCCCATGCGCTCAACAGCAACATTACCGCCACGCAGACGGTCAGAATACGCGCCGTTTTCAGCGCCGCCGAAAGCCAGCCATTCAGCCGTTTTTGTAGCTCCGGATAGTTACGCTGAGTATGTGGCGAGAGGGTGATGGTTTTCGCCAGCCAGCGGGAAAACATACCGGAAACAAACGCTGCGATACCAATAATCGCCAGGCTGCGCACCGTTGCACCCATCATAAATTTCAGGCTGTTGCCCGGATCGAACAACGAAAAGAAAAACAGCACGATAAAATAGGCGCTTGCCAGCCAGTGCCACACCAGCGCAAAGGCGCGGATAAACAGGCTGAAAAAGGCCAGCGAATGCTCCGCAAAGTTGAGCAAATGTTGGGTAATCTCTTTTTTATTGCGAAAGATCAGGTACAACGCCCAGACGGTCATGCACAGCATAATGATGACGTTCGCCAGCGCACCTATCTGTACATTCACCTGATTAGAGATAATCGGCACGGCCACAATCAGGCCATAACCTATCAAACTGCTTAACCAGCTCAGGCGACGACTCCAGTAACGGGCGCTCTCGTCCTGAATCGTGAACGGGCGCAGTTCAGCCACGTTTGGGCAAAAAATCAGGCGTAGTACGGCTTTGAAAAATTCAATCAGGGCAAAGGCGTTGAGAAACAAACTTTGTTGGAAAGCGATGGTGCGACTGCCCGCATTCAGGTTGTCGCTTAATACCTGGCCGACAAACAATGTCAGTGCCAGTAACAGTAGGTCGATAATAAACGCCCCGATAATCATCGCCGGAAGCTGCAGCCAGTTGCTGCGTTCGCGATTTTTTTGCCGCGCCCACTGGCCCATTTTGCGATACAGCGGCAGTGCGCACAGACGAATCAGCCAGTAAAAACCAAACACTAATACCGCTAACATTGAAAAATGGGTCAACGCATTGCTGAAGGTTTGTGGATTAAACGGCTTATGCGGGGAGCCGGTGATATTGCGATAAAGTTGTCCGAAGCGGGCGGAAAGGGCTTCACCATAATGGCGGCTGACTTCGGTGACCTTTTGCAGCACGGTTTGCTCTTCAACCAGCGTCGGCGGCACGATCTTCGGGACCGGTTCCGCAGGGGGCGTCGCGGCGACAGTACGCAACTGGTCGATCAATTCTTTACGCGAGGTGTCGTTATCCAGCACATCCGCCAGTGCGCCATAGGCCGCTTTTTTTTGTTCGATATCCGGTTCCGGGGCCGGTTCAGTCGTTGAGTCCGTTGTCGTTGTGGTTGTAACGCCGGGTATGGATACCGCGTGGGCAGGTGCGCCCAGCAGGCAGAAGAGGATGAACAGGATCCACCGCATGACTCCTCCAGTGAGAAAACAGAGCAAAAAGATAAGTATAGATGCTGGGGGAGGGGCGATTTTAAATGAGAGGAATCTGGTGTGCCTCCCTTTCGGGTGAAAGGGAGGCAGAGAAGTTAAGAGACGTGCTGCAAAAATTCCTGCAAGCGCTGGCTCGGCGGGTTCTTGATCAATACCTGCGGATCGCCATCTTCCGCAATCCGGCCTTTGTCGATAAAGATCAGCCGCGAAGCTACTTTCTCGGCAAAACCGATTTCGTGGGTCACGATCACCATCGTCATCCCTTCTTCAGCCAGATCCTGCATAACCTTCAGCACTTCATGGCGCAGTTCCGGGTCAAGAGCGGAAGTCGGTTCATCAAACAGCATCATTTTCGGCTTCACCGCCAGCGCGCGGGCAATCGCCACACGCTGCTGTTGACCACCAGAAAGTTCGGAAGGGTAGTGATGTGCACGTTCTGCCAGACCGACTTTCGCCAGCAGCTCACGCGCCAGTTTTTCCGCCTCTTCTTTGTTCGCGCCACGCACGCGTAGCGGACCAAACATGACGTTTTCCAGCGCCGTCAGATGCGGGAAGAGGTAAAACTGCTGGAACACCATACCCGCTTCCTGGCGAATCAGGCGCTCGTCAACTTTCGGATCGTTAACCTTCAGGCCATCGACAATCAGATCGCCGGAGGTGATTTCTTCCAGTTTGTTGATGCAGCGCAGCAGGGTCGATTTACCGGAACCGGACGGCCCGATAATCACCACGACTTCGCCCTGAGCAATGTTCAAATCGATATTGTGCAGCACCTGGGTTGGACCAAAATGCTTGGAGACGTTTTTAAATTCAATCACAGGATTTTCATCCTTCTTTCCAGACGACGCAGAATAAAGCTCAGCACCAGGGTAATAATCAGATAGAACACCGCCACGGCGCTCCAGATCTCAAGGGCGCGGAAGTTACCGGCAATAATTTCTTGCCCCTGACGGGTCAGTTCCGCCACGCCGATAACAATAAACAGCGAGGTGTCTTTAATGCTGATGATCCACTGGTTACCCAGCGGCGGCAGCATACGACGCAGTGCCAGCGGTAAAATGACGTAGCGAATGGTTTCCCAACGTGAAAGACCGAGCGCCAGTCCTGCTTCACGAAAACCTTTGTGAATAGACAGCACCGCACCACGCGTGATTTCCGCAATGTACGCGCCGGAGTTGATCATGATGGTGACCACCGCCGCAGTAAATGGGTCGATGCGTAAGTCGTTAAACGCCATCGGCAGGGCGAAATAGATAAACATCACCTGGACGACGATAGGTGTGCCGCGGATCACTTCAATAAAGACCAGCGCGACGTGGTTGGCTATCCAACCACCGAAGGTGCGTGCAAAACCTGCCAGCAATCCGATTACCAGACCGCCTGCCAGACCGAGGACCGAAATCCACAGGGTCATTTTGGCACCTTCAATCAGAAGCGGAATGGCAGGCCAGATGGCACTCCAGTCAAACTGCATATGTTGTTCCTGTTACCGTGGTGTAAATAATCAAATTCAGGGTAATTAATGGCCCCGGAGTGGGTTTGCGCCCCTCACCCTAATCCTCTCCCCATAGGGGAGAGGGAACTGCCAGTGCGTTTTACAGGTGTAGCGTTATTATTTCGGTTCAGTACCGAACCATTTTTTGTAGATTTCGTTGTAAGTTCCGTTCTCGCGCAGGGTTTTCAACGCGCCGTTGACTTTGTCACGCAGCTCGTCGCTACCTTTCGGGAACGCAATACCGTATTGCTGCGCTTCCAGAGAGTCACCTACCGCTTTGAACTGACCGTTACCGGCGGTTTTGATGAAGTACAGAATGTTTGGCGTATCGTGCAGAACGGCGTCTGCGCGGTTGGTGCCCAGTTCCATATAGGCGTTATCGATGTTCGGGAACTGACGCAGATCTTTAGTTTTGATGTTTGCTTTCGCGTAATCAACGGAGCCAGTACCGCTCTTCACAGCAACCACTTTCCCGTCGAGATCTTTCACGCTTTTCACATCGTTATTGTTAGCTTTCACCATCACTAACAGGCCGCTTTTGTAGTAGCCGTCAGAGAAATCGATCGCTTTTTTACGCTCGTCGGTGATGGTAATGCCCGCCAGCGCCAGATCGACGTTTTTGGTTTGCAGTGCCGGAATGATCCCACTGAAATCCATCGGCTTCAGTTCGTAATCCAGCTTCAGCTCTTTAGCGATGGCAGCCCACAGATCAACGTCAAAGCCCACATATTTATCGCCCTGTTTAAATTCAAACGGAACGAAGGCGGTATCCGTCGCGACAACTAATTTTTTATCCGCGGCATGAGAAGAAACCGCAAAAGCCAGGGTCAGTGCAGCCAGTGAAACTTTTAATACAGACTTCATAGCATTTCCTTTTTTCTATCCACGGGACGATCCCCTGCGTGACATTCACATATATGAAAAAATCGTGCCAGTTTTGCAACTCCTTGATTTTTCGAGATGCGGCAAAAACGTGATGCACGATTTATAGGGCAATACCCTGAAGATGCACCATTCTGGGGCACCAATCTGGTGCGCTAAAATTGTGCACTCAACACAGTGATTATTTAGCGTAAAACCTGATGAAAAAACAATCTTTATGTAACGATTGTGTGATGATGTGGATACAAAAAATTTACTTAATCAGCTGGAGATAGCAGATGGATGCACTAAATAAGTGCGTTGAGGTGGGCTGCAAAACAAAACGGCCTCCTGTCAGGAAGCCGCTTTTATCGGGTACTAAAGTTCTGCACCATCAGCGATGGATTTATTCGATGTTAGACTCGATAAACCACAGGAATTTATCCAGGTCGCGAGACGCGGCGGTCAGGATATCTGCGGTGTCGTCATCTTTCGCTTCGCCAATCGCTTTGCGTACGTCATTAGCGACGATTGCGTAACGGTCAGCCAGTTCTTTCAGGTGATCCTGAACGTTGTGGATGTCCAGCGGGTAACTTTTCAGCGGGGTTTTGCTGTTGATAACTTGAGTGGTCCCCAGAGCTACACCGCCCAGCTGCACTGCACGTTCTGCCATGGTATCCAGATGATCGATCAGTGCGGTGCGGAAGCCATCCAGCATTTCATGTACGGCAATGAAGTTAGCGCCGCGCATGTTCCAGTGCGCTTGTTTGGTAATCAAAGAAAGATCAATAAACTGGATAACCTGGCGATTCAGCAACTCTACTGTTGCTTTTTTCTCGCTGTCGGAGACATCGTTGCGGGTATAAAGCAGATTGGTCGCTTTTGATTTAACTAATTTAGCGGTACTCATAATTTCATATCCTCTTGATGTTATGTCCCAGTAATTAACGAGACTAAGTATAGCACCGGCTATGTGTTCCGCTATTCTGGCTGTTCCTATCACACTAATAGTGGTAACAAGCGTGAAAAACAAAACTAATAAAGATTCAATGAGTTAGATATATTGATAAGAACAATTCTTATTTATCTGCTCGCCAGGAATTTTCGGAATAAATATGCTTTTGCATAATTCGATATATAAAGACGGTGTAGAGGAAAAGTAGCGAGAAATTCTGCATGGTTATGCATAACCATGCAGAAATGTAAATTTAATTAATGTCTAATTCTTTTATTTTGCTCTCTTTGCGTACTGTCAGCGTAGACCCCATTGAAGCGGCGATGATAGCGCCGAGCGCCAGCAGCTGTATGGGTGTCAGTGTTTCTCCGAGGAAAATCATCCCGGAAACGGCAGCCAGCGCCGGTTCCATGCTCATCAGCGTACCAAATGTCCGTGTTGGCAAACGGGTGAGGGCAATCATTTCCAGCGAATAAGGCAGAGCGGTCGAGAGAATAGCGACAGCCAGACCCAATGGAATAACCGACCAGTGCCAGAGTGCTTCACCAGCCTGAAGCGCTCCAATTGGCACGAAAATTAACGCTGCAATCAACGAACCAATTGCCACCGTTGCAGGGCCATGTTCCGCTCCTGCGCGTTGCCCACTTAAAATGTAAATAGCCCAACAAGCCCCGGCCCCCAGTGCCAGCGCACAGCCGGTTAAATCGACATGGGAAACGTCTTGCCCCAGCGGTAGCAGGAACCACAGACCAAGAACCGCCAGCACAACCCAGACGAAATCTACCGGGCGACGAGAAGAGAACAGCGCCACCGCCAGTGGTCCGGTGAACTCCAGCGCCACCGCAATACCCAGCGGTACTGTCTGAATAGAAAGATAAAAAAGATAATTCATCCCACCCAGCGAAACGCCGTAAAACAACAGCGGTAACCGTTGCTCTTTGGCAAAGCGCAGTCGCCATGGCTTAAAGAACGCGATGAGGATCAGCGTTCCTAATGCCAGACGCAGCGCAGTGACACCCGGTGCGCCCACCAGAGGAAAAAGTGACTTAGCTAACGAGGCTCCACCCTGAATAGACGCCATGGCAACGAGCAATATGATTATTGGTAACCAGACCGGCATTTTACGTAATGAACCAGGCATCCTTTCTCCCACAAATATCTAGACTTAAGTAAAGCGTGGAGTGTACTGGATATACCCAATGCTGGTTGAGCATTTGTTGAAAAAATTTTCCCCCGTTTTGACTAAAATGCGCCAGGATTGATGGAATCATTAGTCTGGTGATTAGGAATAATCTGGATGAATGACAGGGAAAACATGCGTAATACTTACGCAGTTCTCTGAAAAAGTGATTTAAATTTAGATGGATAGCGGTGTATGGAAACGTTCTGTTACATGAAATGGCCCGTTAGACATCACAAATCGCGAAGAGTTTCCCATTAATTTTTGATATATTTAAAACTTAGGACTTATTTGAATCACATTTGAGGTGGTTATGAAAAAAATTGCATGTCTTTCAGCACTGGCCGCAGTTCTGGCTTTCACCGCAGGTACTTCCGTAGCTGCGACTTCTACCGTAACTGGCGGTTACGCACAGAGCGACGCTCAGGGCCAAATGAACAAAATGGGCGGTTTCAACCTGAAATACCGCTATGAAGAAGACAACAGCCCGCTGGGTGTGATCGGTTCTTTCACTTACACCGAGAAAAGCCGTACTGCAAGCTCTGGTGACTACAACAAAAACCAGTACTACGGCATCACTGCTGGTCCGGCTTACCGCATTAACGACTGGGCAAGCATCTACGGTGTAGTGGGTGTGGGTTATGGTAAATTCCAGACCACTGAATACCCGACCTACAAACACGACACCAGCGACTACGGTTTCTCCTACGGTGCTGGTCTGCAGTTCAACCCGATGGAAAACGTTGCTCTGGACTTCTCTTACGAGCAGAGCCGTATTCGTAGCGTTGACGTAGGCACCTGGATTGCCGGTGTTGGTTACCGCTTCTAATCACTTTGGTGATATAAAAAATCCGCCTCTCGGGGCGGATTTTTGTTTTTAAGGTTTCGGGTCGAAAATATCGGTTCCGAGATGGTTGTAATCCACCTTCTGTAACTGGAAGTTGGTGATGTATATCGGCCCGGCTTTCTTCTCAGATATAAACGGGTATTTGATATTTATTTCCTTCGCTTTAATTCCCGTCCACTGCGAGAAAAAGCCTAAGAAGTCATTGGCTGAGCGGCGGGCTTTAATCACCCGATGCGCTTTATCGTCGCTGGAAATGACCATAAAAGGCACCTGGAAATTTTGCTGATATTTATCATCATGGGCAAGGTATTGCACGTCTTTGCCGCGCTCTTTAAAGGCCAGACCGTGGTCAGAAAAGTAAACCAGAGAGAAGCTGCTGCCGCTGTTGCGTAACTGATCGTACAGCTTGCGCAGTAAATCGTCCGTTTGCGTCATGGTATAGAGATAGCACGACGTTTCTTTCGATTGCACAAAGGTTTCGTATTTGCCTTGTGTCCTGTCGCAGGCCTGCGGATGCGAGCCCATCAGATGCAGAACAATCAGCTGCGGTTGCGAGTGCTCTTGCGCCAGCACTTGAGCGGTCATATCCAGTAACGCTTCGTCTTTCGTGTTTTTATCTGCTTCAAAATTACCTTCTTTCAGGAAGTACACTTCATCTGCACGTTTGGCGATGCTGGCGATAGCAGTATCGTATTCGCCGATTTGGCCCTGGTTGGAAAACCACCAGGTCTGGAAGCCCGCGCGATTTGCCAGGGTGACAAAGTTATCCTGAAACTGTGGTTTGCCATCGACTACGCGATTGAGCGTTAAGCCAAGCGATTTCTGCGTGGAGCCACTGGCGGCAATGTAGTCAGCAAATATCAAACCGTTAACGCTGCTGGCAAACGGGGTATTGTCCCAGTGACCGCCAAAGGCACCGAGGGCATCGCGACGCGCGCTTTCACCGATCACCACCACATAGGTCTGATACTTCGGCTTAACGGCAGTGACCGTCCAGGTATCTTTCATTCCGGAAAGTTTTGCCATCCGTTCTTGCTCTTCAATCACCTCGTTATTATTGACGATGACATCCTTAGCAAAACGAAATACCGGATAGCCAGTATCTTTCAGTTTAAATACGCCACCCCAGGCCAGGTTTTGCACGGGAGCAACAAAAAATGTCGCCACACTGAATACCAGACACAGGCTGTCGAAGGTATTCCAGCGCGCTTTTTCATTCTCTTTTTTTCGCCTGATTGCTATTACGCCGAGCGCAAAAATAAATAAGCCGACCAGGTAGCTGTACCACGGAAAAATCGTCAGGATTTCGGTCGACTCTTCCATATTGGTGGAGTGCAATGCCAGCAATGTATTGAAATTAGGCGCGCCGTAGGCCTGAGCAAAAGGGAAATAACAAGCCGCCACCAGCGAACTGACACCGACCAGAACTTTTTGTACGCGAGGCAATGTTCGCCATAGCAAAAGCAAAATAGCCGTAAACGCAGCGGTGTAGAGCAAACTGAAGGGGTAACCTAAGCCGAGGTTAATTAATAGCGACTGTAAAAAGTAGAACGCAGTCCACGGGCTAAATACCCGGCTACGGGTAACAAGCGATTCTTTGAGGGTTAAATTCATATGCCACTATCGTAACAAACGCCATGTGCTTACCCTGGCGTCAAGGGTCAATACCTGCAAGAGTGCGTGAAGAGGGGAAAGGGGTCCGCATCCGCGAGCCGCAATATACGCAGGGCTGCAAGAAGATAGAGCGAGCCGCCGTTCAGGTCAACTACTGACGAACAAATCTTTTGCGAAGGGGATTGCAAATCCGACAAAAAGTGGGGTTTTTCAGACCAAAACGCGTTATGCCTGCATGAAAGCAGGAGTGAAGCGGCGTACCGCGACGCCGCTATTTATCGGAAGGTTTATCTTGCTGCGGTTTGTTGTTGACCATATCGCACAACATAGAGAGCAGCATTAACCGTACTTTAAAGGGAGAATGACTAAACACGCGCATACACCTCTTGAACTCATTCATAAGACCTCCTGACTTGCTAATCCCGTCGATCCTTGAGGGATGATTGCATTACATACAGATATAGCACAGGCTATATTATATAGCTATTGCTAAAACGTTAATTTTTTGTACCTTCGCAACTCTGGTTTACAATGTGCGCACGAAATGAGAACGCTATGTATGCGTCACCATAATGAGGAAGCACAATGAGTCGTCGCGCAGGTACGCCAACAGCAAAAAAAGTGACGCAGTTAGTGAACGTGGAAGAGCACGTTGAAGGGTTCCGCCAGGTCAGAGAGGCACATCGGCGCGAGCTTATTGATGATTACGTTGAGCTGATTTCTGACTTGATCAGGGAAGTGGGGGAAGCTCGTCAGGTGGACATGGCTGCTCGTCTGGGAGTTTCGCAACCGACGGTGGCTAAAATGCTTAAGCGGCTGGCAACCATGGGGCTGATTGAAATGATCCCCTGGCGTGGCGTGTTTTTAACGGCAGAAGGAGAGAAGCTGGCGCAGGAAAGCCGCGAGCGACATCAGATAGTTGAAAATTTCTTGTTGGTGTTGGGCGTCAGTCCGGAAATCGCCCGTCGCGACGCGGAAGGCATGGAGCACCATGTTAGTGAAGAGACGCTCGACGCTTTTCGTTTGTTTACCCAGAAACACGGTGCCAAATGAGCCTGCCTTTTTTACGCACGCTGCAAGGCGATCGTTTTTTTCAGTTATTAATTCTTGTTGGTATCGGATTAAGCTTTTTCGTGCCCTTTGCACCGAAATCCTGGCCTGCTGCTATCGACTGGCACACCATCATCACCTTAAGCGGCCTGATGCTGCTGACCAAAGGTGTGGAGTTAAGCGGTTATTTTGATGTGCTGGGGCGCAAAATGGTGCGCCGCTTTGCTACGGAGCGTCGGCTGGCGATGTTTATGGTGCTGGCGGCGGCGCTGCTTTCTACCTTTCTGACCAACGATGTCGCGCTGTTTATTGTTGTTCCGCTGACTATCACGCTAAAAAGACTGTGTGAGATCCCGGTTAATCGGCTGATTATTTTTGAGGCGCTGGCAGTCAACGCTGGTTCGCTACTGACGCCAATTGGCAACCCGCAAAATATTCTTATCTGGGGACGTTCTGGTCTTTCGTTTGCCGGATTTATTGCCCAAATGGCACCGCTGGCTGGCGCAATGATGCTGACGCTCCTGCTCCTGTGCTGGTGTTGTTTCCCTGGAAAGGCGCTGCAATACCATACGGGGGTGCAAACACCGGAGTGGAAACCGCGGCTGGTGTGGAGTTGTCTGGGGCTGTATATCGTCTTTCTGACGGCGCTGGAGTTCAAACAAGAGCTGTGGGGACTGGTGATTGTGGCGGCAGGCTTTGCGCTGCTGGCACGTCGCGTGGTGCTCAGTGTGGACTGGACGCTGCTGCTGGTGTTTATGGCGATGTTTATCGACGTCCATTTACTGACCCAGCTTCCAGCGTTGCAAGGCGTGTTGGGTAACGTGAGTCATCTATCTGAACCCGGGTTATGGTTAACGGCAATCGGTTTATCGCAGGTGATCAGTAACGTGCCGAGTACCATATTGTTGCTGAACTATGTGCCGCCGTCTTTATTACTGGTATGGGCGGTAAACGTAGGTGGCTTTGGGTTATTACCCGGATCGCTGGCAAATTTGATTGCGCTACGTATGGCGAACGATCGCCGCATCTGGTGGCGTTTCCATCTCTATTCAATACCGATGCTGTTGTGGGCGGCGTTGGTGGGATATGTTTTGTTAGTTATACTCCCGGCCAACTAGGGTCTGGCAAATAAAAAAGGCGGATTATGAGTCCGCCTTTTGCTTTAAGTTTTGAAGATTAATTCAGACGAACCGGCATCCCGGAGCGGTTTTTAATCGCTTCATCAAGAACAACCTGGTCAACATCTGGCTGACCGGTCACTGTTTGCACGCTCTTCGTCAGGGTAATTGGCACAATTTCCTGACCTTCAAACTGGGCTTCGGTGGTAGACAGCGGGTTATGGACTTCAATATAACGGCTGCCGTCTGGCTCGGTGGTCGCTTTTACCGGCTCATCAATAAACTGTACGCGGGTACCGACCGGTACTTTCTCGAACAGGAATTTGATGTCTTCGTTACGCAGACGCACACAACCATGACTTACACGCAGGCCGATACCGAAGTTGGCGTTGGTGCCATGGATAGCATACAGGCGACCGATGTAGAGTGCATACAGACCCATCGGGTTATCCGGACCTGCCGGAACGACAGCCGGAAGCGGTTCGCCCGCAGCGCGGTACTCTGCGTGCATTTTGGCGGTCGGCGTCCAGGTCGGGCCTGCTTTCTTACGCTCAACTTTGGTGGTCCAGTTGATAGGCGTATCTTTGCCTAACTGACCAATGCCGATCGGCAGCACGATAACGGTGTTGGTCCCTTTCGGATAGTAATACAGACGCATCTCTGCACTGTTAATGACGATGCCTTCATGAACGGTATCCGGCAGGATCAGCTGCTGCGGAATGTTCAGTACAGTACCGCCTTTCGGCAGGAAGGTATCCACACCCGGGTTCGCTTCCATCATATTGGAAAGCCCCATCTGGTACTCCGCGGCAAAATACTCCAGCGGCTGAGTGTTACCTTCAGGAATGGTGATCACCTGATTCTGACCAACCAGGCGACTCCCGTCGGTTGGCAGAGGATAAGTTACCGCAGAGGCGGTACTGCAAAAGCCGACAACAGCGAAGGCCGCTGCGAATAATGTTTTCAATTTCATATTCATGTTAAGCGAGATTTTGTGCCTGGCAGGCCATTGGGTTGAGAATATTAGAGTATTGGAAGCGCATTATAAGTTCATTCCAGCTCACAGTGAAATCAGATGTGTACGAAATCACATTTTTTGCCTTTGGCTTGAGTGTAGACCTTAAGCGAGGAGCAGGATCTTCTTTCAGACTTATGGCATAATGCGCGGTTTGTCATATCTCTTTTCAGGATACGCCTGTGTTAGTTTCCAGTAACGTCACCATGCAGTTCGGCAGTAAGCCGTTGTTTGAAAACATTTCCGTCAAATTTGGCGGCGGCAACCGTTACGGCCTGATTGGCGCGAACGGTAGTGGTAAATCCACCTTTATGAAGATCCTCGGCGGCGACTTAGAGCCGACTTTGGGTAACGTTTCCCTCGATCCCAACGAGCGCATTGGTAAGCTGCGTCAGGATCAGTTTGCCTTTGAAGAGTTCACTGTGCTGGATACGGTGATCATGGGGCATAAAGAGTTGTGGGAAGTGAAGCAGGAGCGTGACCGCATCTATGCTTTGCCGGAAATGAGTGAGGAAGACGGCTATAAAGTGGCCGATCTGGAAGTTAAATACGGCGAAATGGACGGTTACTCTGCGGAAGCTCGCGCCGGTGAATTGTTGCTTGGCGTGGGAATTCCAGTGGAACAGCACTACGGCCCGATGAGTGAAGTTGCTCCTGGCTGGAAGCTGCGTGTGCTTCTGGCGCAGGCGCTGTTTGCTGATCCGGATATTCTCCTGCTCGACGAACCGACCAACAACCTCGACATCGACACCATTCGCTGGCTGGAACAGGTGCTGAACGGGCGTGACAGCACCATGATCATCATCTCGCATGACCGTCACTTCCTTAACATGGTCTGTACCCACATGGCGGATCTGGATTACGGCGAGCTGCGCGTTTATCCGGGTAACTACGATGAGTACATGACGGCGGCGACCCAGGCGCGTGAACGTCTGCTGGCCGATAACGCCAAGAAGAAAGCGCAGATTGCTGAGTTGCAATCTTTCGTTAGCCGCTTTAGCGCCAACGCCTCGAAATCTCGCCAGGCAACTTCGCGCGCGCGCCAGATTGATAAAATCAAACTGGAAGAGGTGAAAGCCTCCAGCCGTCAGAACCCGTTCATCCGTTTTGAACAGGATAAGAAACTGTTCCGTAACGCGCTGGAAGTGGAAGGTCTGACCAAAGGGTTTGATAACGGTCCACTGTTTAAAAATCTCAACCTGCTGCTGGAGGTCGGTGAAAAACTTGCGGTACTGGGTACCAACGGCGTCGGTAAATCAACGCTGCTGAAAACGCTGGTGGGCGATCTGCAACCGGACAGCGGCACCGTAAAATGGTCTGAAAACGCGCGCATTGGTTACTACGCCCAGGACCACGAATATGAGTTTGAAAATGATCTGACCGTGTTCGAATGGATGAGTCAGTGGAAGCAGGAAGGCGATGACGAGCAGGCGGTACGCAGCATTCTCGGTCGTTTGCTGTTCAGCCAGGACGACATCAAAAAGCCAGCTAAAGTGCTTTCCGGTGGGGAAAAAGGGCGGATGCTGTTTGGTAAGTTAATGATGCAGAAGCCGAACATTCTGATCATGGACGAACCGACCAACCACCTGGATATGGAATCCATCGAGTCACTGAACATGGCGCTGGAACTGTATCAGGGCACGCTGATCTTTGTTTCACACGACCGTGAGTTCGTAAGCTCCCTGGCGACCCGCATTCTGGAAATCACCCCGGAACGCGTGATCGACTTTAGCGGTAATTACGAAGATTACCTGCGTAGTAAAGGGATCGAGTAAGTGATTATCCGTCACCCCGATACTGTCGGGGTGACGGCGGCTGATGACAAATGCAAAATAGCCTGATGCGCTACGCTTATCAGGCCTTGTATTATCCCTCCAGTGCAGAGAAAATCGGCCAGTTTTCTCTGCCTGCAGTCCGCA
>NZ_JAHZSO010000040.1:0-17318 GCF_028421345.1 Escherichia sp. S10b | reverse complement strand
TAATAATCAGACCGACGATACGAGTGGGACCGTGGTCCCAGACTAATAATCAGACCGACGATACGAGTGGGACCGTGGTCCCAGTCTGATTATCAGACCGACGATACAAGTGGAACAGTGGGCCCAGAGAGAATATTCAGGCCAGTTATGCTTTCTGGCCTGTAACAAAGGACATTAAGTAAAGACAGATAAACGTAGACTAAAACGTGGTCGCATCAGGGTGCTGGCTTTTCAAGTTCCTTAAGAATGGCCTCAATTTTCTCTATACACTCAGTTGGAACACGAGACCTGTCCAGGTTAAGCACCATTTTATCGCCCTTATACAATACTGTCGCTCCAGGAGCAAACTGATGTCGTGAGCTTAAACTAGTTCTTGATGCAGATGACGTTTTAAGCACAGAAGTTAAAAGAGTGATAACTTCTTCAGCTTCAAATATCACCCCAGCTTTTTTCTGCTCATGAAGGTTAGATGCCTGCTGCTTAAGTAATTCCTCTTTATCTGTAAAGGCTTTTTGAAGTGCATCACCTGACCGGGCAGATAGTTCACCGGGGTGAGAAAAAAGAGCAACAACTGATTTAGGCAATTTGGCTGTGTTGATACAGCGGGTAATAATCTTACGTGAAATATTTTCCGCATCAGCCAGCGCAGAAATATTTCCAGCAAATTCATTCTGCAATCGGCTTGCATAACGCTGACCACGTTCATAAGCACTTGTTGGGCGATAATCGTTACCCAATCTGGATAATGCAGCCATCTGCTCATCATCCAGCTCGCCAACCAGAACACGATAATCACTTTCGGTAAGTGCAGCAGCTTTACGACGGCGACTCCCATCGGCAATTTCTATGACACCAGATACTCTTCGACCGAACGCCGGTGTCTGTTGACCAGTCAGTAGAAAAGAAGGGATGAGATCATCCAGTGAGTCCTCAGTAAGCAGCTCCTGGTCACGTTCATTACCTGACCATACCCGAGAGGTCTTCTCAACACTATCACCCCGGAGCACTTCAAGAGTAAACTTCACATCCCGACCACATACAGGCAAAGTAATGGCATTACCGCGAGCCATTACTCCTACGCGCGCAATTAACGAATCCACCATCGGGGCAGCTGGTGTCGATAACGAAGTATCTCCAACCGGTTGAGTATTGAGCGTATGTTTTGGAATAACAGGCGCACGCTTCATTATCTAATCTCCCAGCGTGGTTTAATCAGACGATCGAAAATTTCATTGCAGACAGGTTCCCAAATAGAAAGAGCATTTCTCCAGGCACCAGTTGAAGAGCGTTGATCAATGGCCTGTTCAAAAACAGTTCTCATCCGGATCTGACCTTTACCAACTTCATCCGTTTCACGTACAACATTTTTTAGAACCATGCTTCCCCAGGCATCCCGAATTTGCTCCTCCATCCACGGGGACTGAGAGCCATTACTATTGCTGTATTTGGTAAGCAAAATACGTACATCAGGCTCGAACCCTTTAAGATCAACGTTCTTGAGCAGATCACGAAGCATATCGAAAAACTGCAGTGCGGAGGTGTAGTCAAACAACTCAGCAGGCGTGGGAACAATCAGCACATCAGCAGCACATACGACATTAATCGTGCCGATACCCAGGTTAGGCGCGCTGTCAATAACTATGACATCATAGTCATGAGCAACAGTTTCAATGGCCAGTCGGAGCATCAGGTGTGGATCGGTGGGCAGTTTACCTTCATCAAATTTGCCCATTAACTCAGTTTCAATACGGTGCAGAGCCAGACAGGAAGGAATAATGTCAAGCCCAGGCCAGCAAGTGGGCTTTATTGCATAAGTGACATCGTCCTTTTCCCCAAGATAGAAAGGCAGGAGAGTGTCTTCTGCATGAATATGAAGATCTGGTACCCATCCGTGATACATTGAGGCTGTTCCCTGGGGGTCGTTACCTTCCACGAGCAAAACACGTAGCCCCTTCAGAGCCAGATCCTGAGCAAGATGAACAGAAACTGAGGTTTTGTAAACGCCACCTTTATGGGCAGCAACCCCGATCACCGGTGGAAATACGTCTTCAGCACGTCGCAATCGCGTACCAAACACATCACGCATATGATTAATTTGTTCAATTGTATAACCAACACGTTGCTCAACCCGTCCTCGAATTTCCATATCCGGGTGCGGTAGTCGCCCTGCTTTCTCGGCATCTCTGATAGCCTGAGAAGAAACCCCAACTAAATCCGCTGCTTCACCTATTCTCCAGCGCCGGGTTATTTTCCTCGCTTCCGGGCTGTCATCATTAAACTGTGCAATGGCGATAGCCTTCGTCATTTCATGACCAGCGTTTATGCACTGGTTAAGTGTTTCCATGAGTTTCATTCTGAACATCCTTTAATCATTGCTTTGCGTTTTTTTATTAAATCTTGCAATTTACTGCAAAGCAACAACAAAATCGCAAAGTCATCAAAAAACCGCAAAGTTGTTTAAAATAAGAGCAACACTACAAAAGGAGATAAGAAGAGCACATACCTCAGTCACTTATTATCACTAGCGCTCGCCGCAGCCGTGTAACCGAGCATAGCGAGCGAACTGGCGAGGAAGCAAAGAAGAACTGTTCTGTCAGATAGCTCTTACGCTCAGCGCAAGAAGAAATATCCACCGTGGGAAAAACTCCAGGTAGAGGTACACACGCGGATAGCCAATTCAGAGTAATAAACTGTGATAATCAACCCTCATCAATGATGACGAACTAACCCCCGATATCAGGTCACATGACGAAGGGAAAGAGAAGGAAATCAACTGTGACAAACTGCCCTCAAATTTGGCTTCCTTAAAAATTACAGTTCAAAAAGTATGAGAAAATCCATGCAGGCTGAAGGAAACAGCAAAACTGTGACAAATTACCCTCAGTAGGTCAGAACAAATGTGACGAACCACCCTCAAATCTGTGACAGATAACCCTCAGACTATCCTGTCGTCATGGAAGTGATATCGCGGAAGGAAAATACGATATGAGTCGTCTGGCGGCCTTTCTTTTTCTCAATGTATGAGAGGCGCATTGGAGTTCTGCTGTTGATCTCATTAACACAGACCTGCAGGAAGCGGCGGCGGAAGTCAGGCATACGCTGGTAACTTTGAGGCAGCTGGTAACGCTCTATGATCCAGTCGATTTTCAGAGAGACGATGCCTGAGCCATCCGGCTTACGATACTGACACAGGGATTCGTATAAACGCATGGCATACGGATTGGTGATTTCTTTTGTTTCACTAAGCCGAAACTGCGTAAACCGGTTCTGTAACCCGATAAAGAAGGGAATGAGATATGGGTTGATATGTACACTGTAAAGCCCTCTGGATGGACTGTGCGCACGTTTGATAAACCAGGGAAAAGATTCATAGCCTTTTTCATCGCCGGCATCCTCTTCAGGGCGATAAAAAACCACTTCCTTCCCCGCGAAACTCTTCAATGCCTGCCGTATATCCTTACTGGCTTCCGCAGAGGTCAATCCGAATATTTCAGCATATTTAGCAACATGGATCTCGCAGATACCGTCATGTTCCTGTAGGGTGCCATCAGATTTTCTGATCTGGTCAACGAACAGATACAGCATACGTTTTTGATCCCGGGAGAGACTATATGCCGCCTCAGTGAGGTCGTTTGACTGGACGATTCGCGGGCTATTTTTACGTTTCTTGTGATTGATAACCGCTGTTTCCGCCATGACAGATCCATGTGAAGTGTGACAAGTTTTTAGATTGTCACACTAAATAAAAAAGAGTCAATAAGCAGGGATAACTTTGTGAAAAAACAGCTTCTTCTGAGGGCAATCTGTCACAGGGTTAAGGGCAATTTGTCACAGACAGGACTGTCATTTGAGGGTAATTTGTCACACTGAAAGGGCAATTTGTCACAACACCTTCTCTAGAACCAGCATGGATAAAGGCCTACAAGGCGCTCTAAAAAAGAAGATCTAAAAACTATAAAAAAAATAATTATAAAAATATCCCCGTGGATAAGTGGATAACCCCAAGGGAAGTTTTTTCAGGCATCGTGTGTAAGCAGAATATATAAGTGCTGTTCCCTGGTGCTTCCTCGCTCACTCGAGGGCTTCGCCCTGTCGCTCGACTGCGGCGAGCACTACTGGCTGTAAAAGGACAGACCACATCATGGTGCTGTGTTCATTAGGTTGTTCTGTCCATTGCTGACATAATCCGCTCCACTTCAACGTAACACCGCACGAAGATTTCTATTGTTCCTGAAGGCATATTCAAATCGTTTTCGTTACCGCTTGCAGGCATCATGACAGAACACTACTTCCTATAAACGCTACACAGGCTCCTGAGATTAATAATGCGGATCTCTACGATAATGGGAGATTTTCCCGACTGTTTCGTTCGCTTCTCAGTGGATAACAGCCAGCTTCTCTGTTTAACAGACAAAAACAGCATATCCACTCAGTTCCACATTTCCATATAAAGGCCAAGGCATTTATTCTCAGGATAATTGTTTCAGCATCGCAACCGCATCAGACTCCGGCATCGCAAACTGCACCCGGTGCCGGGCAGCCACATCCAGCGCAAAAACCTTCGTGTAGACTTCCGTTGAACTGATGGACTTATGTCCCATCAGGCTTTGCAGAACTTTCAGCGGTATACCGGCATACAGCATGTGCATCGCATAGGAATGGCGGAACGTATGTGGTGTGACCGGAACAGAGAACGTCACACCGTCAGCAGCAGCGGCGGCAACCGCCTCCCCAATCCAGGTCCTGACCGTTCTGTCCGTCACTTCCCAGATCCGCGCTTTCTCTGTCCTTCCTGTGCGACGGTTACGCCGCTCCATGGGTATTTTCAGTGTTGCCACCATCGTCTGCAGCTGGCTGACGTACCAGGAGTCAGAGAGCGGAACCAGCCGGTGAGTCTGCTGACCGGCGGGCATTCTCCCCGCCGTCCTGGCAGCTTTTTCGGTCCGTTGTTTCAGGGTCGCAAGCTGCACAAACGGATACGGAGGCGCAAGCGAAAAATCCCCCCGCGTCAGCGCCAGTGCTTCATTAATGCGTGCTCCGGTGTTCCACAGTGTGGCCAGCAGCATCTTGCGGTGCAGATCCGGGACGTAATGGAGCAGGGCACTCACTTCCGGAGCCAGCAGATATTTTGGCAGTTCATCATGGACCATCGACATCTGGCGAAGTGCCAGAGCTGCCGGATAATCAATGGCAACAGGCAGCGATGCAGGCTGCCCGGCAGAATACACTGCCGGTACCATGACTGCAGACTGGCTGTGTATAACGGAGCCTGACATTTATATTCCCCAGAACATCAGGTTAATGGCGTTTTTGATGTCATTTTCGCGGTGGCTGAGATCAGCCACTTCTTCCCCGATAACGGAGACCGGCACACTGGCCATATCGGTGGTCATCATGCGCCAGCTTTCATCCCCGATATGCACCACCGGGTAAAGTTCACGGGAGACTTTATCTGACAGCAGACGTGCACTGGCCAGGGGGATCACCATCCGTCGCCCGGGCGTGTCAATAATATCACTCTGTACATCCACAAACAGACGATAACGGCTCTCTCTTTTATAGGTGTAAACCTTAAACTGCATTTCACCAGTCCCTGTTCTCGTCAGCAAAAGAGCCGTTCATTTCAATAAACCGGGCGACCTCAGCCATCCCTTCCTGATTTTCCGCTTTCCAGCGTTCGGCACGCAGACGACGGGCTTCATTCTGTATGGTTGTGCTTACCAGACCGGAGATATTGACATCATATGCCTTGAGCAACTGATAGCTGTCGCTGTCAACTGTCACTGTAATACGCTGCTTCATAGCACACCTCTTTTTGACATACTTCGGGTATACATATCAGTATATATTCTTATGCCGCAAAAATCAGCGCGCAAATACGCATACTGCTATCTGGCTTTTAGTAAGCCTTATGTATTTTACCTTTCGTTATGTTAACCAATAAAAATTAAAATCTGACTTATAAAAACAAAGCGTAATTACCGCATTCCCGTTTCGTATGGATCCGACTTTATTTGAATAAACGACTTTCCGGAAGTGTACAACGCTGAGAAAATCATCATATCGCTGTTTTCCGCCCCTGCACGGCGCATCACAGGTCAGGGAAATAACACAACATATAGTGTCATCAGCAGCTGAATCCGGCACCACATGTTGTGCTTACAGGAAGTGGCGTTGTGTGGGGGGGAGAGGAAGATCCGTAACTGCCGGAAACCGGATCTCAGAAGAGAAAAAGAAGAGTTGTTGCAAGATAAGCACAAAAAATGGTGGTTTGTTGAGATATGGTAATTATTGCTCAGTGGGCAAAATTCAGAACAGAGTTAGCCTGAAATTGCAAAAAACAGGCCAGAAAAACTTTTTTCAGCTCATTTTCATCAACCGGCCTTAAAGGCTGCTTCGGATTTCCTAAATACAGTTTTACATAAGGAACATCGTATGACTGTATTTCTCATGGCCGTTTTCTATGGCCTCTTAAAAACTGGCTCTCTCATTGCCCTACTTGTTGATGCCTATAAAGGCTGGACCTTGTTCTGGAAGAACTATGATCGACTCCCCCATATCTACCGTTCGCAATGGCGATATCAGCGACGCTTCATTCTCAAAAGAATCTGGAAACGCATCAGAACCGGCTAAGCCGGTTCTTCCAGCAGCATCCCCAACCCGGCCAGCCAGCACAGACAGCACCAGGTGGTGAACACCATTCTGGTCTCGCCGGATTTCCACTTACGGATGGTGCGCTCGTCCACATCTAGCCGGTTGGCCAGCTGGATATCTGTGAGCGGGATCAGCGCCCGGACCACGCTGACTTCACTGGCTGAAGGTGCCATCCAGCTCTCGCCCGAGCACAGTGTTTCAGGGTTAAATTTCTCTAGTTCTATCAGCCCCTGAACCTGACGGGCATTTTCTGCCTTCATATGCGGTTAACCTTTCTGATCAGGATTGCGACACACTTTGTACACGATGGGCAAGACGGCGCGTTTCTTCCACGGCCCTGAGTTCATTTGCTTTTTCTATCATTTCTGCGGTTGGTTCAGAAAGTTTTTCAAAAAACTCCTTAAACCTCTTTGCAACTGACTGCAGAGAAACACTGTCAGTTCTCGCTGTTTTAAGATTGGTGTAGACGAGGCGGGAAAGGGGTTTGGTCAGTTCCTTCCGTTCCATGTATCGTTTGAAGATCCAGAGATAAATATCAACCAGTTCCAGCCCGGCACTCATCGTTCCCGACTGGAAGACAAGCGGTTTTGCTGGCATGTTCTTCATATCCATGACAGGCAAACCCGGCCCCAGTGCCCACGGCTGTTCGCGGATCTGGTAGTAAAACTCGTTCAACTCCCGCTGGGTGGTGTTGAACTGTGACTGCTGGTCAACAATGATATCTGCTTTCCGGTTCGGTGCCCCCAGACGAGAGCAGATCCCGTGCAAAACGGACTGAAAACCAATCATATTGGGCATGATCTGCAACTTTTCCTTATTGGTTTTGCAGTTGTACCCCAGCTCATCAAAGTTGACCATCGCCCAAGATAGGGCATCGGTAATGAGTTCAACTGAACGGGCATCACCCAGAGAGTGAACGCGCTGAAGCAGCACTCCACAAACCTCACTGAATAATGAGCAAGAACGTTCATCATGAGCCTCAAGACGGGCACGCCACGCTTTTTCAGCCAGCTCATCATCAAACAGATTAGACAGATTCAGCAGCAGGGGATAGCGCAGAGGGGTCCAGTAGGCACTCCAGGGCACAACCGGATTCAGTCCCTGATCAAACACCTGGTCGAAGAACGAAATAATGGCGTGATCGCGCTTAACCACCTGCCAGATATCAAACCGTATCCGGTGATTTTTCTGCAGGACCAGCAGCGTATCCACAACTTCTGAAAGGCGGTGCACGCCCAGTTCCGCAGCGTGCAGGCGCTCCACGCCCAGAGTTTTGCGTAATGCGGCAAGATCCGCTTCAGCAACCTTATCTAGGTCAGCCTCTGAGGACAGTACTCCGTAGGAGAGGATTGGCTGGGTTTTGTCAAAAAGGTTTCGGCCAGTCTGGCCTGTTTCATCCACATAAAAGTGCATTCAGATATCCTTTTCAAGGCAGGAGGAAAAGAAACGGCATAATTCAAATCAATGTAAAACCTTCCTGTTGCCGGCTGCAAGTGATCCTCTTAAATGAGTTTTCGGATCTAAGGAAGAGAGAAGAGGGATTATTGTATGAATGGCACAAAAAGCGACGGATTGTTGCGGTGAATAGATTATTGCTTAGGAAGCAAAATTTATAGTAATTGATAACTCTAATGCAATTAAACAGCGACCCCATCAGGGGTCACCGTAATTTTGATCAGCGATGTTCAAACCGCGCCACTGGAGTATCAGTGATTTCCATCTCTATTTCCCAGAGCGTTTTCATCACACCTTCAAGTGGATCGTCGCTGCTGCGGTAGAAGGTATTGAAAAGGGTTCCATCCGGATACCTGAACAGCCTGAGTTCACCAAAGGATTCAGCACTGACCATAAGCGAAAACTCCTGTTCGGAATTGAGGACAAGGTAAATAAGACAGTTATTGATCCTGAAGGGCAGAGAGCGGCTACCCCTGGCCGATACATCAACATGTATGCTAAACGCGTCATGCCTTTCCGGCTGATAGACCAGTTCCCTCAGTTCCTCGCTGAAGCGGGAACCATAGATCACCAGAATGTAGTTATTCTGATCAGCGGACCGTTGCGCGACTTCCATTAACAGCGTTTCGAGGTTATTGACCTCAATCGTTAATTTAGCCTGTGACTGCCACAGTACATAATGCAGTCTGCGGAGAATATTTCTGTTCACTTCTGATACCGAAGGGAAATCTCCGTAGTCAGTCTGATTAAGCTCTCTGGCAACATACTCTTTGGAAACACCAACAGGAATATATATCGCCAGCCAGTTGCGATCACATTCTGAATTTTGAGTAAACGTGAAGTATTTAAGCAGAACATCTTCAGACAATGCCCCAGGAAGTTCATTTGTAAGACGAGCATCAGTGTTTCTCAGTCGAGCCTGGTCTACTTCAGCAGCAACGATATCTGCCGTTTTACTACGACTGAATACATCTATGTATTTATCCAGAACATCATTAAAGAACACCACATTCGTTGCATAATCCGCTTCTGAAATGATATAACCTTCATAGGGAACTGAAGGGTCTCGTTTCAGTCGTTTAAGAATAGAAATTATTCTGTCTTTACTGGAATAGGAAAACACCCCTCCAGCCAGGGCTTCATTAACACGCTGTGTAACCTG
Source organism: Escherichia sp. S10b (assembly GCF_028421345.1). Lineage (NCBI taxonomy): Bacteria > Pseudomonadati > Pseudomonadota > Gammaproteobacteria > Enterobacterales > Enterobacteriaceae > Escherichia > Escherichia sp. S10b. The sequence goes on along the minus strand of NZ_JAHZSO010000040.1, from coordinate 8,047 downwards.
CTCCGCAGGCCTTGCGAGCTTTATAGCCAGCAAGGCAAACGCCCCGTAGAGACTCCCTAAATCTTCATATTCCCCTGTATACATACGCCCGGGAATGTAAGGCCTTTCATTATATGAGTTCATAACCTCAATGGTTTCTGATAACCCGCTGTACCAGCTTGTATTCGTATGCAGATTGCAGTGCTCAATTCTCAGTATCATGTCAATGATATCGACAGAACGTCTGAATGCAGGCGTCAGCGTGTCATGTGTATCTCTATCTTCATATAATTCAGACATAATGAGATGATTCACAAGATCGGCTAAGTCTATATTTTTTTGCGATTCAAAATGAGCAATAAGATACCCTGCCATTAACAACCGCAAATCGGATAAGGCATTTGCAAACATAATGGACAAAGCGGCATCTTTTTTATACTTGCTGCCCCTGAGTAACATATTCCACTGCGGTTCTGTCTCCTTCAGGGACAGATAATCCGGAGTCAGGAAGAAACTGTGCCAGCGGTACTCTTCCTCCCAGTAACGTGTAAACCGGCTCTGATTAAACCAGAGGCAGAGAACGTCGTGAGCATATCGCACGGAAGAGGCATTATCGGCAACCACTGACGGAATAAGAAGCCTGGCGGTATTATGCAGATGATACATCAGGCGGCCAGTAGAATCTTCACTCCCGGGTTTGCCAGTGATCGTGGTCATACTCCAGCCTTCCCACAGTCCGATATACCCGCGGATAAGGGCCTGGTGAGTCAGCTCCTGGCTGGCCGAGAGGGGGCCCCCCAGTCCCGCTTTCCACTCGTTTAACACATGCCACACCCTGAAAAGCGAGAGTAAAAACTGTCTGAAATCGGTAAAACACGTGCTCTGTGTTTTTCTGTACACACGCAATGGAATGAGCATCGATTCACGGAAATATTCGCCTGAATATTCCGTTGATTTTACGGATTCACGAAAAAACTTTCTCAATTCATAATGGAATGAATCGCTGAAAGTATGGCTAAAACCTGATTCTTTTACTTCATCCAGATAATTTTTATCGACCTCGTAATTGTAACTTCTTTTGATAGAGGTATAGGTATCTGTTAATCGTTCAATCCCTGTTCTGAAGACGCTAATATTTTTATCGTTAAGCGCATCGTAAGCCTCACCAAAGAAATCAAAAGTAATATCATCCAGATCCCTTTTGTTCTCAGGGCGCCCTGTTACAATACAACGACGCAATAACCACCGCCACAATCCTGAAACAGGCTTGACATTTCTCGATGACAATAAAGTCAGTTCACCAGAACGAACACCAAAGGAGGGCAGAATGATAATTTCCGCATCCTGCCCATCTACCGCCTCTAGCCTTCTCAGTAGGAATAAAAAAGGCCTTATATAAATATCAGTAACAACATCACCTTTACTGATATTAGATTTAACATGAAGCATATCGTCTTTCTCAGAAATTGAGTAAGGCAGTATTTTAATATTACCGAGGTAATTTTGACCTACATGACCCCCCGGGTAACGCAGCCACGCCTGAATATATGCTTTTTGAATGTAGTCATCCACTATCTGAGATAAAAAAAACTTATTCATTAGTCGATCGCGTTTGCTCTCATCCAGGACATTCAGACTGGAGACGAAGAACCAGATAGACAGAATAATATTGAAAAGCATCCACACAAAAGCTGTTACGGCAAAAGAAGTATTAAGATATCCGTCACCTATAGATAACGTCATACCGCCCAGCACGACAAATGCAGCCAGTGAAAGACCACTCAGGCCCGCAAACATATATCCGGAATGAAGTTGATACGCGGACTGAATATGGATCCTTGCTGATTTCTTTTGAAATAAAACACTTATAAGCCCCACAACCAGCGGAAATACAATACCGATTATAGTCAACTGGCTACCCAGTAAATTAGACATCCAATCTGAAAGCTTGGTAATGCCCTTAAAATGCTGCACAGCGAAAGGTAGCAATACAGGGCGAAAATATTCGACCACGCCAACAGCCCCGAAGGCTGCGGACCATAGAACCAGCATAGCCCGGACGTAATGGGTGGAGCAGGAAACAAGTATTCTCTCCACCGGGTTCCAGCGAAGTTTTTTGTAATCCCGGTTCGACTTCAGGCTCCGTCGGAGTTCAGCTCTCACCTGCCATGAGACACTTTTCAGAAGTTTTCCAAACATAGATATCCTGCGTATTACATAAGAAATTTTATGAATAATAAGCGGTAGGAACCTTTTTTTCTCTGGAAAATGTCACCCGATACCCTTCATACAGGCTTTGTCATCCTAAAATCCGGTTTAACCTTTTTTCGGATCTCCGATAAAAAAGAAAGAAATAGAGATATGCATAAACATATGCCTGGCATCTACATATGCTACCGCTATACATATGCCACACATCTGCCTATACTAAACATATGCACACACCCGGTGCTTTGAATATTCCGGATATGTTTCACATATCCATATGCTCGGGAGAGAAAGAACATGAGAACCGTATCGATATTTAAAAATGGCAACAACCGCGCCATCCGTCTGCCTCGTGATCTGGATTTTGAGGGGGTGAGCGAGCTCGAGATCGTCCGGGAAGGGGACAGCATCATCCTGCGCCCCGTCCGGCCAACCTGGGGATCATTCCTAGAGTACGAAAAAGCCGATCCAGATTTTATGGCGGAGCGCGAGGATGTTGTCAGCGACGAAGGGCGATTTAACCTGTGAACAAGACTTATATGCTTGATACCTGTATCTGCTCGTTCATCATGCGTGAACAGCCAGAAGCCGTCCTGAAGCGTCTGGAGCAGGCGGTGCTACGCGGCCACCGTATAGTGGTCTCGGCCATCACCTACTCTGAAATGCGCTTCGGGGCTACCGGCCCAAAGGCCTCACCACGTCACGTCCAACTGGTCGATGAATTCTGCGCCCGCCTCGATGCCATCCTGCCCTGGGATCGCGCCGCAGTAGACGCCACCACGAAGATTAAAGTGGCACTGCGGCTGGCCGGGACGCCGATCGGCCCGAACGACACGGCGATTGCCGGGCACGCCATCGCCGCCGGGGCGATACTGGTAACGAATAATACAAGAGAATTTGAGCGAGTGCCTGACCTGGTGCTGGAAGACTGGGTGAAGTAAGACACTCTTTTCAAAGTCAGGAGATAAGGGCACCAAGAAACAGCCCGTATACGGGCTGTTTTAACAGATATCTACAGTAAGCGGTCCTAAACTGTAGGGTATCTTCGAAGATCAGACTATCAGGGAGCTAAAGCCTATCTTCCGGCGGCAAAAACAGTGGCTCAAGCGATACGGGCAACCGAGCTCTGGTTTGCTGCCGGTGGCAGGGCGATGAGCTTGTCACATTCCATAATCACGTACTCCGGGATGAGATCGAATCTGGACGGATCTAGTTGACAGATGAACTCATTTTCAATGTGGTACGTTTCGTTAACGAATTTTCGTATTACCGGATGGTCCTGATCCAGTTCCAGTAAACGGAATACCTGCAGTTTTTCATAGCCGTTACGACAGCGACGGTACAGGTTTTTTATTTCATCTGGGCTGCTGACGAGAGCCTGAAGTCGCGGGTAATCAAAACTGTCCACATACTCCCGGATATCCCGCAAGGCCTGCTGAATTTTCTCAGGAGCCATTTTGGGATAGCCCGAGCCCGCAGCGGCAGGCTCGCGATAATCCAGCGGGGCGACGCGTCGATGGAATAGATTGGATAGAAGCTGATAAGCATCACCACGTTCGTCAACGATTTCAAAGTAGCGACGAAGATAGATGAGCTTAATGATCTCCTCACAGTCTGCTGACGCGGTGATGGATTTGCAGATCTGCATGAATGTCATGATATCGCCGTCGTTAACAGGTAATTCTTCTATGACTCCAGCAGACAGGCGCAGGCAGGAGGCGGTCACCTGATTACTGAACAACCTTCTGACTGACTTCAGCGTGTCAATCACAGGCTCCACGTCATGCGTCAGCATAAGTACAGTCCGGTTCTTCAGGCATTCACCACTTGCACGTCTGAACAGCATTTCAAGAATGGCAAACTTCTTGTTTTTATCAAAAGAAGATATGGGATCATCAAGGATAATCAGTCCCGGGTTTTTTGACAGGCATTCATACATGAATAACACAATCGCAAAGGCGTTCCGTTCTCCATAGCTGAGATGCTGGCTACCGCCGCTGACGTACCCGTCAAAATCTATGTGTCGTAGCCTGAGTTTTCTCTGCTCTCCCTCGCCGGCTATATCCACCCTGTATTTATAGCCTGCATAAGTGAGGAAATTATTGATGTTTGTTTTGTGCTGTGCGATCAGCCGGATCATGCTGTCCCGGTGCCGGTTAATTTTTCCCTGCAGCGGTCCGGCAAGGTTTATCAGGTCCATAAGGGCCGCGTTCAGTCTGTCGGTGATCCCCTGCATGAGTTCGGATTGCAGATCAGGGAAGAACTGCAGGTCAATCAACCTGGCAGTGAGCACCTCCCGAACGTTCTGCTGTTCCTGCAGGCTGAAAACATTCAGGCCTCTCAGCGCAGTGAGTTTCTCTGTCAGCGTATCGGTCTGGCGTTTCAACGCCACTAGGTACTCGATATGTTCGGCTTCCGGACCGTTCTGAAGCATAGTAATGGCCAGAAGGCGTTCTCTGGCGCTCTCCGTCAGGTAATTACCGAGGTTTTCCACCAGTCTGATGATAGCGGTCAGGTTTTTAATGGTGGATTTATCGTATTCCTCTCTGACTTGGCGAATTTGTGCTTCCTTTCCCGTGATATCACCGGTACAGAACGGACAGCAGCCATCCGAAAGGGGCGAAAACTCGAGTCCCTTTGTCTGCCAGTCAATCCATTCCACGCGGCGTTCACTGCGGATGTAGGGTTGATAGTTCTCAAGACCAGCCGGAATGTGGTGTATTTTATTTCCGCCTGACAGACCTCTCATGCCGGTTGAAGAACGTGAAATCCCGGAACTGGTTGATTTGAAAGCATTACTGAGTTCCTGTAGATGGTCTATCAGAGAGTTCAGCTCAGTGTGATCCGTGAAAACAGCCCGGATCTTTTGCGTCATTTCTTCTATTTCACGCTCTCTTTCCGCATGGGCTTGATTGCGGATAAGAATATTAAAGCTGTCACTGATGAGCTCGTCCGGTTGGAACGTAAACTGACTGACGTACTCCTCGTTGAAGCACATCACGTCCCCAATCCCGTCAGCACCGATGACAATGGGCCCGGTGCTATCGGGGTTTTCTCCGCGCAGCCGGAAGGGCATCAGTGCCTGTAGTCCCTGAATGTCGTCCCGCGCCGCACAGCTTATGGCCCGTGACAGCGTACTTTTTCCAGTACCATTTGGCGCAAACTTAATGTTCAGTTTATCGGCAGTGAGGGTGATATGTGCTCGTACGATGTTATTGCAGTGGCGTATTTCAATGTCCATTTATCTGTCCTTTGCCAGTTATTCCGGGGGGATTCATATCCTGCCGCAAAATGTGCCCGCATGCTGTGATGCAGATACATAATACATTTCGTTTATACCATTGCTTACACCTCTCCGAGATGTTCATATCAGAAACAAAGATTAGGTCGATCCGACTTTTACTTTTTTCGGATCTCTGGAGAGGGGAAGAAGGATTTGTGCTGATGATGCAATACTAATGATATATTTTGAACTTAATTGCATTATTGCTTATCTGGCATTAATAACTGAAATACTTTGCATAATTATCAATGAAAGAACGAGGCTCATATTTCCCATGTAAATTATATGCCCTTGCAGAGAGCGAGACGGTAGTGAACTTGCGGCACTAATAATAAACTGTACCGACTCTTCCCGGGCACTGGAATGTTCAGATGTACGACAGAGCCCCGCGCCTTTTGCAATAAATAATTAAAGGACTGAACATGGCGACCACAGTAATAGCTGCCTTTAACGAATTTATGAAAGATACCGTGAATCTCAAAAAGGCAGATACCGATGACGCGCGTGCAAGTCGCGACTGGCTTATCGGTAAGATGAATGATTTTGAGAAGGACGATAAATTTCCGGTGAGTTTTCCAGCGATCCATATTGCCTTTGGCTCCTTTGCCAGAAGAACCAAAATCCGTCCGCTTGATGATATCGATCTGATGTTTGGCTTAACCGGGCAAGGTGCCACCTATACCATCCTGAGTGACCGGATAACTGTAACCTCCTCCGGAGAGGGGTCACGTCTGCACAGTTACCGCCATTCCGGAGCTGACACCGTCTGCTCCGTCAGAATTCTGAATGCCTTTAAAAACCGCCTGCAGGACATTGCCCAGTACGCCCAGGCTGATATCAGGCGTAACCAGGAAGCTGTCACGCTGAAACTGGTCAGCAAGGACTGGAATTTTGACATCGTCCCCTGCTTTATTACCAGCGAAGATGCCTTTGGACGGACTTACTACCTGATCCCCGATGGCAACGGCCACTGGAAGTTTACCGACCCCCGTAAAGACAGGGACAGAGTCACTACTATCAATGTGCAGAATAACGGCAATGTGCAGAATAACGGCAATGTGCTCAATGTCATCAGAGCAGTCAAATACTGGCAGCGGCGACCGACGATGCCATCCATGAGTTCCTACCTGCTGGAAACGCTGATTCTGGACTATTACGCTGGCAGGACATCCTGCTCATCGTTTGTTGACATGGAGCTGGAAGCGCTTTTCCGCCACCTTGGTCAATCCGTGCGGTACTCTGTCAACGATCCCAAAGGCATACAGGGTGATATCAACTCACTTTCAGCCGAGGCACGTAAGGCGATATCGGACAGATGTTATCTCGATGCGCAAAAGGTATCGGAGGCGAGATGGTTTGAAAATAATAAAGAGTATGAAAAATCCATCAATAAATGGCGCGATGTGTTCGGGCCATTCTTTCCTGTTTACGGGTGAATCATGAATGCCATTTACACAAACCAGTCGACCAGAGAAAACATGGATTTACTGTATGCGCAGGCCCGTGTCTACGACAGGGTAAAAAACTGGAACAGACTGAATTTTCTCTTCAGCATCATCGTACCGCTCCTGCTTTCTTTCGTTACCGTATACAACCGGAGCCGGGAATTTGTCGATTCAGAGTTGTTGTCTTCGCTGTTGGGGTTATATGGACTCCTGGTGCTTACCTTTAACATTGTTATCAGTGGACACATCTCGGCTCTGCGCAGGAAGGCAGCCTCAATCCAGGAAATGTACGACTGCCGGGTACTTGGCATCCGGCGTAATGAACTGAAGGTGGAGGAGATCCCACGGGATGACATCATCCGGGAAGCTGCATATTTTAGAGACAGCCCGGAAAAAGCACGAAAGCGATTTGGCGAAGAGGGGTGGTACGTCAGTAAGGTGTATGACGCGCCGCAGGCCGTAATGGCGCTCCTTTGCCACGGAAAAAATCTCGGCTGGGACAAATCGCTCAGGGAGGTTCTGCACGTATTTTATCTTTCCGCTTTTATTGTCTCGCCTGTCGCGATGCTTGTTTACGGCATCGTCATGAAATCCGGGCTGAATGAGATCCTCTTCTATGTGGTGTTCACACTGCCGGTCATCCGCTATTTCTTGCTTCAGTTTCTGGATAATCGCAGCAGTATGAAAAGAAGCGAGAAGCTGAAAAAGTACGTTGAGAAGGAATTATCCGGCATAAGGGTGTCCGGAAGGGCAGAAGAAGAGCAACTGGCTTATACGCTCCGGAATATCCAAGATGAGATGTTTACCTACCGGGCCTCATGTCCGCCCGTACCCAACGGTATTCAGCTGATAATGAAGCCCAAAAATGAACGAATTTATGTTGATTACTTTGAAACAAATCTGAAGGAGCTGCACCTTCAGAAGTAATCCCTCCTTAGCTCCGGTGTAGGATTTACGTATGCCGGAGCACATCCGATAAACAATTCTTGGTTGCCTGAGTGTCAGCGTAAACCCATAGTCACCTTCGCCTCAGACGGTTAGTAACACAGGTAATGACTCCAACTTACTGATAGTGTTTTATGTTCAGATAATGCCCGATGACTTTGTCATGCAGCTCCACCGATTTTGAGAA